>JACQQJ010000117.1 GCA_016207035.1 Nitrospinota bacterium
ATATAATTCTGGAACTTAAAAGAATACATTTATTAATTTTAAAACTAACATCATTTATGGAGACACCCGCTACACAATCAAAACTTCTGAGACCCCTCTTTACTGCTTTTATCTTTTACTCAATCGCAGGTATTTTAAAAATATCTGTCATTATTTCCAGGTCTCATGAATTCAATCTCCCTCAGCTTATAGGTATAGGAGAAAAAGCTTTCATCCTCTTTTTTACATTAGGCACTGTAATCCTGATGCGCTGGCTCATAGCCGATGCCCCTTTTAACATGCTCCGCAGATATACCATTGCCCCCCTCCTAAAAAACATTATCAGCTTACTTCTCTACTTTGTGGCAGTCATATTTCTGCTCCATCGTCTCTTCGGAATAAACCTCACGCCCCTCCTCACCACATCCGCAGTCCTTACAGGTATTCTCGCACTATCGCTCCAGGAAACACTCAAAAATTTCTTTACAGGGCTCTGGATAAATACCGAGAGGATTGTTGCAAAGGGGGACTGGGTTAGAATTGCTGATAGAGAGGGACAAATCCTTGAAGTTACATGGAATACCACAAGGCTACTGACCCGAGAAAATGATATGGTATGCCTCCCGAACAGACTCATGATGGAAAAACTCGTTGAAAACTATACATACCCGACACCCCTTCACACCGTCGAAGTTGATATCGGGGCAAGCTATTACGACCCTCCGAATAAGGTAAAAAATATCCTCATTGAAATAGCTAAAAACCTTTCTTCCGGGCTGGCTGGGTCAGAGCCTGAGGTCTGGATCACTCACTATACGGATTTTTCAATGAATTACAGACTCAGGGTATGGGTGAATAACTTTAAATTAGTTCCATATGTAAAGAGTGAGATATATAACAAGATCTGGTATGCCTTCAGACGAAACAATATTGAAATACCCTTCCCAGTAAGGGTCACCTATGAGAAGACTGAAAGGAGGTTTACAGAAACTGAAATCATAATGGATTCCCTTAAAAAGATAGAGTTTTTAAGTCCTCTGAATTATGATGAGCTCAGGGGTATTTCAGTATATTCCAGTTTTGAAACCTTTGGTGCAGGAGAAAAAATAATCAGGCAGGGTGATAGAGGTGATACATTTTATCTGATCCAGGGCGGTGGTGTTGATGTATTTTTCAGAGATTCAACGGGGTCAGAAAAACTGATAGATACATTGAAGGCAGGAGATTTCTTTGGAGAAATGAGTCTCCTTGCCGGAGAGCGTAGGTCTGCAACTGTCATCGCCCGTGAAGATACCTCATGTATCATTGTCACATCCAAGGGATTTCAAGATATATTCATTAAAAATCCAAATCTTGCAGAAATCTTGAGCAAATTGCTTGTCAAGCGATCAGGCAAAATTAAAGAGATGAAGGATACGGCTGTATCAGAAAAGGTAGAGTATGAAAGTGCTGCACAAAAAAATATCATGAAAAAGATTAAACACTTCTTCAAGGTTGGATTAAATTCATAGCAGAATAGCAATAATCCCAAAAAATGCGTTAAGCCACGAATTATCACGAATTTACTCGAATTATCAATAAATTATGAAGGGAATACATTTCACTTTTTAAGTAAAAAGGAATTTCTGATAATTATTTGATTTATTTGTGTTCATTTGTGTCCATTTGTGGCTAATGCATAATCTCGGATAATATTATTACACCCTCCCGAAGAGGGGAACGATTTTAAATTTCCCCACATCTACCAGACCCTTATCAGTTAGTTTAAGTTCTGGTATTACGGGAAGGGAAAGAAATGAGAGGGTCATAAAGGGATTTGTTAGTCTGGATCCAATACTTTTGACAGCATATCCAAGTTTTTCTACTCTCTTTTTAATTTCATGTAAAGGCCTGTCGGACATAAGCCCTGCAATAGGAAGGGGGAGAGACTCTATGACCCTGCCATCTTTTATTACGACCTGTCCCCCCTTCATATGTATAATTTCATTAACAGATACAACCATGTCTCTGTCGTTGGTGCCGACTGTTAGAATATTGTGAGAGTCATGGGCAACAGATGATGCAATTGCACCCTTTTTAAGCCCAAATCCATTAACAAATCCTATACCGATATTTCCTGAGGCAAGGTGTCTCTCTATTACAGCAATTTTAAGAATATCCCTTTTCACATCTGTAACAGCAAGCCCCATCTCAATCTTTGCCTTCTCTATTCTTTTTCTGGTTATTATTTGAGATGGAATGACCTCTATTACCTTTATCAAATCCCCCTCAGCCTTTACTTCAAAGTCCTGTATATTTAAGGGTTTTACATTCATTGAACTCCTTAAGTGGACAGTGTGTGGAGGTATTATTTCAGGGAGGAGATGACCATCTTCTGCTACCAGTTTACCCTTTTTAAATACCATCCTGACTTTGAAATTCCTCAGGCTGTCAAAGCCGACGAGGTCAGCCTGATACGCAGGGGCAATTGCCCCAAGCTCATTGAGATGAAAATACTCAGCAGGATTCAGGGTTGCCATCTTTATTGCTGTTACAGGATTTATCCCTTCTTTGATTGCTGTTCTGATCATGTAGTTAATATGTCCCTCATTTATCATATCAACAGGTGACCTGTCATCTGTAACAAACATAAGCCTTCTGTTATTTTCTACTGAGACTAACGGAAGAAGGGATTTTAAGTTTTTGGCAACACTCCCCTCACGAATCATTATATACATTCCGTTTCTCAGTTTCTCCCTCGCCTCTTTTATGCTGGTGCACTCATGGTCTGACCTTATCCATGCACTTATGTACGCGTTTAAATCCTTTCCTGAAAGTCCTGGTGCATGTCCGTCAATTACCTTCCCCTTCATAACTCGTATCTTTTTTAGGACATCAGGGTCTCTCTGGATTACACCGGTATAATTCATCATCTCAGCAAGCCCAAGGACCCATGGCTTATCAGCAAATACTGAGAGATCGTGATGATTGAGTCTTGCCCCTGATGTCTCCATATCTGTTGCAGGGACGCACGATGGGAGCATGATGAATACATCAAGCGGGATGTGCCTGCTCGACTCCACCATAAATTTTATACCATCAAGCCCAAATACATTTGCTATCTCATGGGGGTCAATGATAACAGAGGTTGTGCCTGATGGGACTACTCCCCGTGCAAACTCGGAAGGGAGCGCCATTGAGCTTTCCATATGCATATGTCCATCGATGAGTCCGGGACAGAGGTACATCCCGTGAATATTTATCGTTTCTCTTGCCCTGTAATTCCCGAGCCCTGCAATCATCCCCTGAAAGAGTGCGACATCTGTTTTATATATCTCTCCTGAGAATACATTAACTACCCGTGTATTCTTTATAAGAAGGTCGGCATCCTCTTCTCCCCTTGCAACTTTAATCCTTTTATCTAAGCTGACCATATAAAAAATATAGTATCTGATAGCCCTTTTGTCTATAAAAAAGGGAATCCAGAAGGCTCAGAGGTTTTTGCAGTATACATAATTTTTGAATTGTAGAGAGGTTACAAAATAGGATAGAATGTGTTTTAAAAAGGAGATTCATTGACAGAAAAAATAATAATTGCAATCACAGGTGCAAGCGGGGTCTTGTATGCGAAATCCCTCTTTGATTTTCTTCACAAAAGGAATTCAGAGCTCCACCTCATTATTACGAAAAATGCAAATACAATAATGATGAATGAGTTAGGGATAGATGAGGATTATTTCAGGAAGGGAAATGTATCGCTGTATGAAAATTCAAATATAAATGTCAGAATAGCCAGTGGTTCTTTTAAATTTCATGGTATGGTCATCATACCAGCAAGTATGGGGACAATTGGAAGGATTGCAAATGGTTATTCTGATGACGTGATAAGCAGGGTTGCAGATGTATCCCTGAAGGAGAGGAGGAGGCTTATCATAGTCCCGCGTGAGACCCCTGTAAATGAGATTCACATCAATAATATGCTTATTTTGAGTCGTGCAGGTGGGGTGATACTCCCTGCATCACCTGCCTTCTACCACAAACCAAAGGATATTGATGATGTGATAAAATTTATAACGAGTAAGGTTCTCAACCAGCTTGGCATTGAAAATGACCTGATCCCGTCGTATGCTGAAGATATTTAAAATTATACTTGAACCCAAAAAATGCGTGAATTTATGAACTCCCAATAACAGCGGGCTTTAACATCAGACTAAATTCACTTAAAAATGGAAAACCTCCCCCGACCCATCCACTGGATGGGTGCCCCGCCCTCCTTATAACAAGGAGGGGAAAGAGGGGTGGTTTTCATTAAGCTAAAAGCCTTTCAAAAGAGCCTTAAAGATAAGGAATATGCCTTAGGTTTGAAAACCTTAGACGGAAGACTGAATATACTTTTGAATGAAAAAAGGATTTAGAGAGATTTCACAGATTATGGCTTCAATCCAAAAGTGCCAAAGAACTCTCATATCCCATCTTTATGGCAACATCCCAAAAATCAGGCAAAGATAACTCAGGAGAATATGTCTATAAAAAAGGAGTAACCGGCGATTTAATGCTTGATGAAAACGGATATTTAATTGTTGACCATGATTTGGATTTCATAGCCGAAAAATTTATTGAGTTTGCTAAAAGACAGAGATATGATTTTTGGAAGGGAGATTATAAATATAAAATAATGCCTTCAGAATTACCTATGGCTGCCGAAAAGAGGGAGGGTTATGAAGCGAAGAAGAGCAGATAAGATTTCTGTTGAATTTGCCGGACGAGTGAGAAGCAGGCTTAAAAACCACCTAAAAAAGATAATTTTATTCGGATCACGCGCAAGAGGCGATTCTTATGAAGGGTCGGATTATGACATTTTAATTGTTCTTGATGAGAGGAAAAAAGTATACGAAAATATCCTCTTAAATAT
>JACQQJ010000107.1 GCA_016207035.1 Nitrospinota bacterium
CATTAGACTTTTTTATTTCAGTCTTAAGTCTATAGTCTAAAGTCTATTGTCTTAATTATTCAGTGAAAGTCTGTGGCAAAAAATTCAAAGGAGTTTTTATGATTATCACGAAACAGAAAAATTTTGATGATTTGCTTAAAATGATGGATGGGCAGAGTTCTGTATTTATTGTAGGCTGTGGCGAGTGTGCAACCACATGCAGGACGGGAGGAGAAAAAGAGGTTGCCGAGATGTCTTTAAAGCTGACTGAGAAGGGTAAGACTATAACTGGTTCTGTAGTGATTAATGCACCATGCCTTGAGCTTGACACGCGTCGTGTGCTCAGACAAAATAAAGATGCAATTGAAAAGACAGAGGGGATATTGGTCCTTGCCTGTGGTGCAGGAATCCAGTCAGTTGCAGAGGCAGTCAGTTGTAAGGTCTATCCCGGATGTGATAGTCTTTTCCTCGGTAATGTATTCAGACATCAGCATTTCTATGAAAAGTGCTCTACCTGCGGTGATTGTGTTGTTGAAAATTATGGAGGGATCTGCCCTGTAACAAGGTGTCCGAAGAGTCTACTGAATGGACCCTGTGGTGGAAGCATACAAGGAAAATGTGAAGTGGATAGTGAAAAGGAGTGTATATGGATTATGATATACGACAAAATGAAAAAGTCCAATACACTCAATAAATTAAAGAAGGTATTTCCGGTAAAGAGACACGGTGCAGGGACAAGTCCTGGTGTGGTAATAAATGGGGTTTAAAGAGGCATTCGATAAAAAAAATTTTGTAGTTACTGTTGAGGTCCCACCTCCTAAAGGCACCAATGTAATCCCAAACCTCGATATTGCAAAAAGGCTGTTGGGCAGGGTTGACGGAATCAATGTAACAGATAACCAGAGGGGGATTATGAGGATGTGCCCCCTGGCATTCAGCCACCTCCTCAAGGAAATGGGGCATAATCCAATAATGCAGATCTGCGCGAGGGACAGGAACAGACTTGCCCTCCAGTCTGATATCTTAGGTGCAAGTGCCCTCGGGATTGAAAATATCTGCATTATGACTGGTGACCACCCAAAATTAGGAGACCATCCTGATGCAAAACCTGTATTTGATATAGACTCTATCCAGCTTATAAAGGTCGTTAAGGAATTGGAAAATGGATTTAGTATGGCAGGTAAAAAAATTGATGGTGCACCAAAATTTCTCGTGGGGGGTGTTGTCAACCCCTTCTTTGAACCCTTTGAACTTGAATTGATAAAATTGGAAAAGAAGATAGGTGCCGGGGCAGAGTTTTTCCAGACCCAACCCTTTTTTGAAAGGGAATCTCTGGAGAGGTTTTTTGAAAAAGTAAGTAACATAGATACAAAATTTCTTATAGGGGTCTCTCCCCTTAAATCTGTAAAGATGATCAGCTTCTTAAATGAAAAGGTCTTAGCACGAAAGATCCCAGAAAATATTGCAAAAAGGATAGAGGCATCTGATAACCAGATAGAGGAGGGGGTACGGTTATCTGCAGAATTTATCAGGGAGATAAAGGGGATCATCAATGGTTCGGCAGGCTCACCATGCAGAGGTATTCACATCATGCCTATCGGAATTGAATCACATCTTCCCCATCTTTTAAAAGAGGCAGGGTTATAACAAAACCTAAATTCCTTGACTTTTTAGTGCCTGGGGTGCAATAATTAATTACTTTTTTATCTGAAAAAATCTGCGTCCTCTTATCTTTCAGGTTTGCCGGGGTGGCGGAATAGGTAGACGCAAGGGACTTAAAATCCCTCGGCGGGAAACTGCCGTGCCGGTTCGATTCCGGCCCTCGGCACCACCAGTATGTTGATAAAATTAGTGAATTGATGCATTGTTGCTTTTGGGTAATTGCTCTGAGTCATACTTATAATCTTCAACTGTGCTAAAATTGTGATAAATGTGATTCTGAACTTTTTTAGCGGTAAGTTTCAAGTCTCTCTCGTCAACTATATTGTATCTGTCAAAAACACTCCGCGTTTTATGACCTGATACCATCATAGCCACCTTTTCAGATACACCTGTCCTGAAAAGGTTTAATTCAGGAAAGGCAGCTACCGAATAGCTGGACTTCATAATCCTAAACCTAACAGGGTTAAAAGGCATTTGTAAGGGCTGGCTGGAAGCATGAAGGACAGAAAGGCAGTCATGTTAAACTATACAAAGAAGGAAACCATAACATCCTCTCACTTCCTGTGCATAAAGGGAAATCAATAAAACAAGGATTATTGAGATGCCAGATAAAGAAGGCAGGCTTAACAATAAATGAGTTTTTATGGCATTACAGATGAAGCCCATCCTCTATCCTTTTTTGGTGCCGGAGGAGGGGGTCGAACCCTCACGAGGTTGCCCTCACGGGATTTTGAGTCCCGCGCGTCTTCCAGTTCCACCACTCCGGCAACAGGGTATTTTATAATTGATAACTTACCTGTCTGCCGTGCTTACGGCACAGGCAGGGTGGTTTCTCTGGATTGTATCTTTTTGTGAGAAAAAACGGGGAAACTCCTGTGGGACATTAAGTTGCAATCC
>JACQQJ010000108.1 GCA_016207035.1 Nitrospinota bacterium
AGTATGCCTTTATTTCTTTTAAAATCATAGATGATAATGACTCTCTATTATAATGGGTAATTTCAAAGAACCTTATATCACCCCTCTTCTTTATATCTTCAATAACCCCCGAACCTTTAAGGGCAATAGTTGCGATAACCAATTTCTTAGAATCAAGGAGTTCTTTTATAAGCCTTTTGAATTTATCAGACAGGCACTCCATCTTTCCTATCTCGTCTATTATAATAAGAGAGGTTTCAGGATTTTAAAAAGGGATGAAATCAACAAAATCTTCAAATCTTTTAACATCAACCCTGTATTTGCCTACCCTTAAAGGGCTCTTTATCTCTGTATGGGAGAGGATACCCTTCCTCCCATCAAGGCTTAAGAGCTCAAATCCCTTCCTGACCCCTCCCTCCCTTATTTCTTCAGTATAAAAACCGACAGGGCTGTGACCTTTTAATTCCTCTGCAAGTTTCTTTATAAGGGTGGTCTTACCGATACCTGGAATTCCCGTTATAAGGATATTTTTAATATCTTTCAACTTAAACAGTCATGACGAGGTGATATTTGCCACCCTTTTTTGGGTCATGAGCAGCGCCTTTATATACCCTATAAAATTCCCCTCTTCTCATGAATATTGGTGTCAGATTAAGTCTCGGCAAGTACAGTTCAGTTAAGAGATTTTTAGCTGAATTCAATAATTCTCAACCCCTTTATTCTTCTAAACTCTGATATATTTTTTGTAGCAAGTTTGAGATTATTTGCAAGGGCAATCCCACCAATCATTATATCTCTTATCCCTATGAACTGTCCTTTCTTTTTAAGCTCCCTGTAAAGCCCTGCTGCTATTAAGGAACTATCTTTATCAAACGATAAAACTCTAAAACCAAACAGACAATCCTCAATGATTTTATTTTCTCGGTTGTCAATTGCCCCGCATAGAAGCTCAAATCTTGTTATCTGGGTAGTTAAAGGATTTCCCTTCTTTATAATCCTTTCAAATATCTCCACCCCGGGGCCTTTGCCTTTTAAATGGTCTATTATAATGTCAGTATCGAGACAGATTAAATCTTCCATTTCTTATACTCTTTTTGAAGCTCTTTCACACGCCTTTCAAAATCCTCTCCCAGTGCCCCTCTTGTAGAAAGCATACGCTTTTCTACAAGTTCGGATTCTTTAATCGTTATACCTCTCTTTTTAAGATACTCCACAAGTGCGTCTCTTATCATTTCTGCCATTCCAACACGTTTACCCCTTTTTTTACTCTCTTCAGCAGAGAGGTTAATAAGTATATGTTTAAGGGTGTCATCAAGATATATGGTTGTTCTTTCCATGTCTATAAAAATAACATATAGACATATATTTATCAATTATTTTTCATTATGTTAATGTATCATATCTTATGTCAGGGATAAGAAAAGGGGTATCTTTCCTAAAGGTTCGTACTACAATCTGGTATTTCAATGCACTCTGACCTTCACGCATTTTTTGGGATAAAGATATTTACATACCACATGCTCATAAGTATAATACCTCAAAGTTTAAGGTTCGTGAAGCACATTGAAGAAATAGTTTTTCTCGTGCGCCGCACTGAAGTTACAAGGGAAAATGAAAAAAGGAGGCATGTTTCTTTGATTTATTGGGTATGAAAAATTTTATTACTAACACAGGGTCAAGAAATTTAAAAACACGCATGATTGAGTTAATTCAAAAAAGCGATGATTTAAAGTTTTTGGTGGGTTTCTTTTACTTTTCCGGAATAAGAGAACTTTATGAGGGATTAAAAGAATAGAAAATCTTCGAGAGGCACTTTTAAAGTACTGTAAACTTGATACCTTGGGTATGGTGAGGATAGTAGAAAGAATTGCACGCGTATAACAGATTGGATAATATGAACAAACTGCGGGGCAGGCGCCAAAATTGACATTAGAAACTATGTGGTTCTTGCGGCAAACATTGAGAAGATGTATTGTAAAGATTATTACAGATGGATATTTTAAGGTGAGGGTTTTATGATTGCAACATGCCATTTAGAATAGTAGAATAAATAAAAATCAATAATTGGAGGTAAAGCGCATGAATCTTAAGATAGCGGATGAAACCAAACTAAAAGAAATAGTAAAAGAAGCGGTCAAAGATGCTCTGGAGGATGAAATAATGAGGATGAGATTGTTATTCGCACATTATGTTTCTGATGAAGAACAAAAGGAGATAGAAAGGAGTTATGGCAAGCCTTCAAAAGAAACTGTAAAGACATTAATTCTGGAAGATTAGTGGACGTGGAAAATAGATGTAAGCAGACAGGCAGACAAGTTTGTAAAAAAGGAAAATATAAAAGACGATAAACTGCTTTCATTGATACAGAAATTTATTAATTATTCCAGAGGAATGAACGAGAACATAGATGTAAAAAAGCTAAAGGGCAAATGGGAAGGGTATCACAGGATATGCTCCAGGAAGATACGGATAATACTAAAAGTTAATTTTGAAGAGCGAAGAATTTATGTGGATACGATTGATTACAGAGGCGATGTATATAAATAAAATTTTTAAGTTTTGGATATTGTTGAGACATTGGTTGTAATAACTACATTAAGCGCATGCCCAATAACTTGATAAGATAATCGGGAAGATAATGGGAAGACACCAGAGTATGTCTATTATATGCCACAATTCTTACTGATGAAGAAGCAGGGGTTACGGCATGAAGGTTTTTGCTAAGGTGTGCGGATAAGAAGTCTGACAAGATAACAAGAAATTCGCCCCTTTATCACCCCCCCTTGATCGAATCCTCGCCGCCAAGGAACACACCCCTCAATCCCCTCTTAATAGAGGGGAATACCCAATGCTGCCACCTCCTGAACTTCCCCCGATTTAAAGGACACGAAGTTAAGCAACATTTAGAGCTTCAAACTCAGCAGGGGACAAATATCCTATGAATGAATGTCTCCGCTGGCGATTATAAAACACTTCAATGTATTCAAAAATACTCTTCTTTGCCTCATCCCTTGTCTGATAATCACAGTGATAAATTAGCTCGGTCTTTAAGGTCTTAAAAAAACTTTTTTGAACAGCATTATCATAACAGTCCCCCTTTCCACTCATACTTGCCCTAATCTGGTATTCAGACAGGTGATACTGGTAATCATGACTTGCATATTGGCTCCCCCTATCTGAATGGTGTATAAGTCCAGAGGTGGGTTTCCTGCTCAAAAGAGCCATTCTAAGGGCATTTATTACCAATTCCCTGCTCATACGGTTATCCATAGACCAACCTATAACCATCCTTGAAAAGATGTCCATGATAGCCGCCAGATACAACCACCCCTCACGGGTGGGGATATAGGTGATATCCGCAACCCATACCTGATTCGGTAAATTGGCATGAAACCTTTTCTCTAAAAGATTTACAGCAACTGGCAGGTTATGTCTGGAGTTCGTAGTTGCCTTAAACTTCCTGACCATCTTTGCCCTTACACCTGCCTGTCTCATGAGCCTTGCTATACGGTTAAGTCCGCATGTAATACCCTCTGCCACCAACTGAGCATGGATACGAGGGGAACCGTAGGTGTTACGGCTTGTCCCATGTATAACCCTGATCTTGTGTGTAAGCTCCTTATTTGCCTTCTCCCGCTCACTCTCCGGACGCATACGCCAGGAGTAATAACCACTCCGACTTACTTTGAGAGTATCACACATCAGGGTTATTTTGAATACCTCCCGGTTCGTGTATATGAACTGGTATCTCATCTCGATTCTCTCGCGAAGAAGGCCACAGCTTTTTTTAAAATGTCTCTCTCCTGTCTCGTACGCTCAAGTTCCTTGCGTAAATAACGCATTTCCTCATCCTCGGGCTTTAATCTCCCATGACCACGAAAGGCAGCTCCTCCTTCTTTAGATGCATTTATCCAGCGACGCAGAATACTATCGTGTATCCCAAGATTCCTGGCAACTTCTACAATATTAGCCCCAGGTTCTGTAGCAAGTTTTACTGCCTCTATCTTGAATTCCTTTGTGAAATTCCTCCTTACCCCTTTACTCATCTGACACCTCCTTTGTATTATATTTTACTCATGCTTAACTCGGTGTCTACTTTTTTGGGGGAAGGTCATCCACCCTTGAACGACAAATTGACCAGATGGTTTACAAACTCTACGGTTTAACTCCAGATGAGATTGTTACTATAGAGGGGAAAAAGTAAGATTATGTTAGCAACAGAATGAATAATGAAGTATAATTGATTCAAATATAAATAGCGAAGGAGTTTAAAGATGACAGTAAAAGAGATGATTAAAACCGAGATTGAAAAACTGCCTGAAAGCATCCTTGCAGAGATTTTTGACTTTATCCAATTTTTAGAAATCAAAAGAGAAAAAAATCTTATTGTAAAAGCCTCTCAGGAATTGTCAACTGCCTCATTTGAAAAGATATGGGACAACAAAGAGGATGCTGTCTATGACAGCATATAAAAGAGGCGATGTTGTTCTTGTCCCCTTTCCCTTCAGCAACCAGACTGCTACTAAAAAGCGTCCAGCCATAATTATAAGTTCTGATGCCTATTTAGAAATTTATAACGGGGTTGAGCAAAAATTGACGAAATGGCGTATAAACTCTATGACCTCACTTTTGCCACCTCCTTACCTTGAGTATGGTTCTCTTCTAAGTGTTCTCATGGCATTCACCAATTCCTTTTTATCAAAGCAGCATGGTTTGCTTTTTTAAACTGCCATTTTAAACTTCCTTAGAACCTCCAGAAGATAATCAATATCCCTTTCTGTGTGGGTGGCGGAGATTTGAAATCGTATCTCTTCATCCCCTTTCGGGACTACGGGAAAATTTAAACCTGTAACGAGGATAGCATTATCAAAAAGGTATCTGACCATTTCAGAAGTCCTCTGGGTATCCCTCACCATCAGAGGTACAATAGGATGTTCACCGGGAATGGTCTCATACCCCAGTCGTTTCAACCCCTCCCGCAAGTGTGCTGCGAGTTTTCTTATCCTTTCGAGAAGCCTTAATCCCTCTGTGCTGTCGAGGATTTCAAGAGACTTTATCGCTGTTGCCGCCTCAGCAGGGGTAATAGGGTTAGAATAGATGTAAAAGGGTGATGTCTCCCTGAGATAGCTGATTACCGTGTGGGTTGAGATCACATATCCGCCATTCACCCCCAGTGCCTTTCCCAGAGTTGCAACGAGGATATCTGCCCTTGCATTTGTATATTCTTCTGTCCCCCTCCCTGTTCTGCCAAAGGCACCAACACCATGGGAATCGTCAACAATGGTGATGACCCCTTCTTCATATCCTGATTCGTATTTATTACAGATTTCAGCAATCCTGTCTAAAGGGGCAGAATCCCCCCTCATACTGAAGATGCCATCAGTAACCACTACCACCCTCTTTGCCTGACCAGCATTTTCCCTGAGGATACGCCCCAGTTCCATCATGTCAAGATGACGGTAGATAGCCTTTTTTGCTGGTCGGGATAGTCTGATAGCATTAATGATACAGTTATGATTTAATTCATCACTCACCACGAGGGTATCCTCAGCAATAAATTGAGGGAGCACTCCCATGACGGCTGAATAGGCTGAACTGAAAACCATTGCCGCCTCCCTGCCATGAAAAAGAGCCAGTCTATTTTCCAGCTCCACATGATGCTCGTAGGTCCCGCTGATAAAACGGACAGCACCTGGACCTGTGCCAAACCTTTTAGAGGCCTCCTCCTCAGCCCTTATAACATCCTTGTTTAAGGAGATGCCAAGGTATGAGTTGGAGTTCATCCGCAAAAAACCCTTCTCCCCCTGTCCTGCAAGGAGATAGCGGGGACCATAACCATCCTTAGTCTCTTTGATGGAGGTGATGACCTTCTCCTCCCCTTTCAGGGTTCCCCTTGCCTTCAGTTCATTGAGTTTTTCAGTCAGCGCCTTATCTAACTGTTTTAGAGACATAGCGATCTCCTTTATCTTTTTCAAACCTTTCAGATAGCCTTTCTATCATCTCACGCGTCATGGCAGCAAGATTGTATTCATGCCTCCAGCCCCATTCCCTGCGGGCTGAGCTGTCATCCATATGATGAGGCCATGAATCAGCAATAGCCTGCCGCACCGGGTCTACCCGATAGGTCATAATGAAATCAGGTATGTTTTTCTTAATCTCAGTATATATCTCCTCAGGGGCAAAACTCATAGCTGTAACATTAAAGGCATTTCTGTGTGCCAGCCTTTTTGGATCTGCCTCCATCAGGTTGATGGCAGCCCTGATTGCATCAGGCATATACATCATATCAAGACGGGTTCCTTCCCTCAGGAAGCATTCATATCTATTGCCTCTGATTGCAGCATAAAATATCTCAACAGCATAATCAGTGGTTCCGCCGTGAGGCATGGTTTTATAGGAGATGAGTCCAGGGAACCTCAGGCCCCGGGTATCAACGCCAAACCTGTGATAATAGTAATCACAGAGGAGTTCGCCTGATAGCTTCGTAATCCCGTACATGGTAGCCGGACGTTGGATGGTATCCTGTGGGGTATTATCAGGTGGTGTAGAGGGCCCGAATGCACCGATAGAACTCGGAAAAAAGACTGAGCAGTGAAATGCTCGGGCTGCCTCCAGTATAGTCTTAAGGCCGTTTATATTTACATCCCATGCGAGCTGGGAGTCTTTTTCAGCAGCAGCTGAAAGGAGTGCCGCCAGATGATAGATGGTATTGATACGATACTCTTTTACAATCTTTTCAAGTGAACAGGAATCCCTCACATCAAGGAAACAGAAAGGTCCCCCTTCAAGTAACTCCCTGTCAGGCTCGATTGTATGTCCTGATGCGATAACATTTTCATCCCCATACCTTTTCCTCAAGGCAGGGGTCAGTTCAGACCCTATCTGTCCTGTGGCACCAGTAACCAGTATCCGCTTCATGTTTATCATGTATAGTAACTCCTTGAATCAATGTGCCTCGTTCCAGTTTCTCCCTGTATTGATTCCAACCACTATAGGAATGGATAGATTCATCACACCCTCCATCTCTTCCCTCACCAATTTTTTAACCAGCTCAATCTCACCCTCAGGTATTTCAAAGACGAGTTCATCGTGAATCTGGATAATCATCTTTGCCCTCAGTTTTTCACCCTTTATTCTCTGGTGTATGTTTATCATAGCCAGCTTTATCATATCTGCAGCAGAGCCCTGAATGGGGGTATTTATGGCAGTCCTCTCTGCAAATTCCTTTACCTGCCTATTCCTGCTCTTTAAATCAGGCAGATACCTGCGCCTCTGGAGGAGTGTTGTTACATAACCCTTTTCATATGCCTCTTTCAGGGTCTTATCTATAAAATCTTTTACACCCTTATGCCTGCTGAAATAATTATCAATAAATTCCTTGGCACTCTCTGTTGAAACACCTAAATCTCTTGAGAGGCCGAAGGGGCTTATCCCGTAGATGATGCCAAAGTTGACTGCCTTTGCCATCCTCCTCATATCAGGTGTAACCGTGCCTGGCATTACACCAAAAACCTCACAGGCAGTCCTCTCATGTATATCCTCACCCCTTTTGAAGGCATTCAGGAGAACCTCATCCTGAGATACATGTGCCAGTATCCTTAATTCTATCTGAGAGTAATCAGCGGACAGGATTGAGTAATTTGATTCTGCAATAAATGCCTTCCTTATCTCCATTCCTGCATCCGTCCGTATGGGAATATTCTGTAGATTAGGGTCAGAACTTGAAAGCCTTCCAGTAGCTGTGACAGTCTGATTGAAGGATGTATGTATCCTTCCTGTCCTTGGATTTATTAATTCTAAAAGGGCATCCACATAGGTTGATTTTAATTTTGATAACTGGCGAAACTCCAAAACTAAGGCGGGTAATTCATGCTGGAGGGATAGTTGCTGCAATACCTCAACATCTGTTGACAAGCCAGTCTTTGTCCTCTTCGCAGGTTTAAGCTTAAGCCTTTCAAAGAGGATCTCCTGAAGCTGTTTTGGAGAATTTATATTAAAGGGGATGCCTGCAACAATATGTATCTTCTCCATTAAATTATTCAGATCTCCTTCAAGCCTCATGGACATCTCCTTCAAAAATGGCTCGTCTATCTTTACCCCATTCCTCTCCATCTCTGATAAAACCTCAATCAGGGGAATCTCCACATTGTGATAGAGATCAGAAAGCCCATCAGCCTTTAAAATAGGCTCAAGCCTCTCCTTTAATTGATATATAATGTCTACCTCCTCGCAGGAGTAGTTCATTACATCATGGATTTCTGCAAGACCAATATCCTTAAATTCCCCCTTCCCCTTTTTTCCTAAACCAGGTATTAAGGGGGGATTAAGGGGATAATTCAGATAATCGAGGGCAATCTCTGAAAGGGTATGGTTATATTTAGAAGGGTTTATTAAATATGAAGCTATCATGACATCAAAGTCTATCCCGTTCAGATTAATCCCCTCTTCTGACAAAATTATCTCCTCATATTTTATGTTATGACCATATTTTTTAATCTCCACATCTTCCAGAATGGGCCTTAGTCTGTCAATTACATATCTCTTATCAATCTGTGACCCTGCATCCCTAAACTTGTGCCCTAAAGGGATGTAAAATCCCTCATGAGGCTTTAAAGAAACTGAGATACCAATAATCTCAGCCCTCATAGGTTCCTGATTGTCTGCAACAATACCAAGAGCCATTGCATGGGAAGATACAATATATCCTAAGAGCCTCTGAAAACCCTCTTCTGTCGTAATTATCCTGTATTCCCTTTTTGAACTGTCCGCATTTGCCGTTATCTCTTTTAAAAGGGTGAAAAACTCTAATTCTTTCAGAAGTTCAATTAACTCATCATAACGAACATCTTTTATAATAAGGTCCTCTATATCCATAGATAATTCTATATCTCTGTTAATAACACCCAGCCTCCTGCTTAAGAGTGCCTGCTCTGAATAGAGTTTAAGTTTTTCTCTTAAGGAATTCTTGCCCACCCTTTCAAGGTTATTGAGGAGATTCTCAATACCTCCAAATTCTTTTATAAGTGCCACAGCTGTCTTATCACCAATACCTGGAACTCCCGGGATATTGTCAGAGGCATCTCCCATAAGACCTATAATCTCTACCACTTTATCCGCATGAACACCAAATTTTTCTATTACCTCCTTCTCCCCATAAATCTTATTCTTCAGTGTATCGAGCATCCGTATATGAGGTGTTATGAGCTGAAGCATATCTTTGTCTCCACTCACTATTGTTATATCAAATCCCTTTGATTCAGCTATTTTGACAGCACTCCCTATAAGGTCATCTGCCTCATATCCCTCCTTTTGCAATATTGATATATTAAAGGCACTTACAAGTTTTTGGATATATTGAATCTGGGGTACAAGTTCGTCAGGCATCTCAGGTCTGTGTGACTTATACTCCGCATACTCTTTATGCCGGAAGGTTTCCCCCCTGGAATCAAATACCATAGCAAGAAAATCAGGTTTCTCTTCCCGTATGACTTTTAAAAGCATCCTTGCAAAACCATATATAGCATTTGTAGGTAATCCCTTTGAATTCGAGAGATAGGGTAAGGCATAAAAAGCCCTGTAGATATAAGAAGAACCATCTATTAGATATAATTTCTTTCTTTTCTGCATTGGTCTATAGAGAACTCAGTGGATATAATTGGTATTTTCTGGCGAGATTTTACCGATCCCTCCCCATCTCTCTGGGGAGGGAAAGGATTGCAGATTATTGAATATGCTTAAGCAATATTTCTGATTTTTGAATCTTATCATTCTTAGGGGCTAATTTGGCCGCCATTTTAAAGTGTTCTGTAGCCTCTCTATGCTTATCCATTTGTTCATAGCAGAGTGCCAGATTATAATGTGCCTCTGCAAATTTTGGATCAGACTTTACAGCCTCTGAAAAATGTTTAGCTGCCACATCCCAGTGCCCCTCCTTATAATGGTCTATCCCCTCCCTGTTGTGGGGGCATGCAGTCTTATTTACATTCGTTGGGCAAATAAGAGGATCAAGGGCATCTGCAAAGGTGTATGCAGGGATTAAAACCAGAGAAATAAGAGACAAAAATAGGACTATTTTTCCATGTTTATTCATAACATATTTCATACTTCTCACCTCCTTTCATTAAAATTGATATTAAAAGGGAATGATTAAAAAGTCAATACAATAAGTATCTTTAAAAAACCTCCTTTTGTCATTCTCCTGTACGAGCGATAAGGAGGAAAAGAAGATTAATTTTATCATTATTATAACAATAATATTCAATTAAATATTTCTTCGCAGAGAAGAAAAAAGGATTGACATTTCATCTCCCTTCCCTCTCCCTGAAAAATATCTTTAAAGGTGCCCCTTCAAAGCTAAAATAATCCCTCAATTTATTATGAATATATCTCTCATATGACGGTTGAACCCCTTCAGGGTGGTTCACGATAACCTTAAATGTCGGAGGTCTTGCAGTAACCTGGGCAATATAATAAAATTTTATTGTTTTACCTTTAAAGGAAGGTGGGGGTCTGCTCTCTGTTATCTCTTGAAAGATTTTATTCAATCTATTCGTAGGTATTCTTTTAGAATATTCTGAAAATACCTTATCTATCAGGGGAAAGATATCTCTTACCCTTTGCCCTGTCTTTGCTGACATAAAAAGAATAGGTGCGTATGACATGAATTTTAATTTTTCTCTTATTGTATGAACAAATAATCCTGCAGTAGCATTGTCTTTTTTAATAGTATCCCATTTATTGACAGCAATGATGCAGCCCCTTCCTGCCTTACTGGTATAGTCAGCTATCTTTGCATCCTGCTCTGTAACACCATCATTTACATCAAGTAACAGGATGGCAATATTGCATCGTTCAAGGCTTTTGTGTGCCATTATTACACTATACTTTTCCAGCCGAAGACTTATCCTTGCCTTTTTTCTTATACCTGCTGTATCAATAAATAGGTATTTTCTATTATCTATATTTACAAAGGTATCAATAGAGTCCCTTGTTGTTCCAGGTATCTCACTGACCAGAAGCCTTTCTCTACCGAGTAGTTTATTGATAAGGGATGACTTACCCACATTCGGCCTGCCAATGACAGCAACCTTTATCATATCATCAGCAAATTCCTCTCCTTTAAATCCTGGCAAATATCCGGCTACTAAATCCATTAAATTTCCTATACCAATATTATGCTCTGCTGAAGTATTAACCATATTATTGAATCCCAATTCATGAAACTCCCATGCCCTGTAGTCTTTCTTAATATCATCAATTTTATTTACCGCTAATATTACTTTTTTTGCTGACCTCCTTAAAATCCTTGCTATTTCTCTGTCAGATTGAGTAAGCCCCTCTGCACCGTCAACCAGAAATATAATTACATCCGACTCTTCAATTGCCAACTCGGTCTGTTCCTTTATCTGATGTATCAAACCCTCTCCCTTGACAGGTTCAAAGCCACCAGTATCTATAAGTGAAAAGTCCTTCTCACCCCATGAGGCATCAGAATAATTTCTATCTCTCGTAACACCGGGCGTGTTATCCACTATAGCCATTCGTCTCCCTACAATCCTGTTAAAGAGCGTGGACTTCCCTACATTCGGTCTTCCTACAATAGCAACAACAGGCTTTTTCATATACTTAGATCTGAAAAGATAAAGTGCAGGATACTAACTTTAAGATAGGATATTTATAGGTATTTAAAAAGCATACATATAAACATAATCTTTCATAAAGTCACGACCTGCACAGAATGACTTTCTCGGTACATTTTATTATATAATTTTTACCCTCTGTATTATATAATATAGTAT
>JACQQJ010000111.1 GCA_016207035.1 Nitrospinota bacterium
ACTGGATGGGTGCCCCGGACAGGTGACCTTTTCTTTGTGATCTCTGTAATATCTGTGTCATCTGTGTTCTATTAAGTTTTTGTTCATTCGTGTCATTCATGTTCAGGTCTTTGTTTATTCCATTCTATCGCAACAAAAATATTCTTGTTTTTTAAAGTTATTTAATATATTTTTTAAAAGTAAAGGGATGATTATGTTAATATTACGAATTGCGATGGCACAGATAAATACAACGGTAGGCGATCTTGATGGGAATGCCAAAAAGATTATTGAAAATATAGAGAAGGCTTCAGAGTTCAGGGCGGATATAGTAGTCTTTCCTGAATTGGCTGTAACAGGCTATCCTCCTGAAGACCTTTTATTGAAGGCTGATTTTATCAGGGAGAACAAAAAATATTTAAATATGATTGCAAAAGCTGCAAAAGATATAACTGCTATTGTGGGTTTTGCTGACAAATCTGTCCTGAACAAGGGTGAAGGAAAATATGCTGTCTACAATGCTGCAGCGATATTGAGTAATGGAAAAATGAGAGGGGTATACCATAAAATATATCTCCCCAATTATGGCGTTTTTGATGAAAAGAGATATTTTCAGCCAGGGAAGGAGTGCCCTGTATTTATTATAAATGGAGTGGCTGCAGGGATAAATATATGTGAAGATATCTGGTATTATGAAGGGCCAGCCAGGTGGCAGGTTAAAAGTGGAGGTGCTGAACTTATAATAAATATCTCGGCGTCCCCCTATCATGCAGGGAAGGGAGAGGAAAGAAAAAGGATGTTGTTAAAGAGGGCAAGGGAGAACAATTCCTACATAGTATATAATAATCTTGTGGGTGGGCAAGATGAACTGGTGTTTGATGGGAATGGATTTATATTTGATAAAAATGGAAGACTCATAGCCCAGGGTAAACAGTTTGAGGAAGATATGATATTAGCAGATTTAATATTCTCAGGCATCAGTGGTGTGCGGTCTGTAACCCGTCCTATAAAGTTAAAGACCCCCCCTGTGAAGATTGTAAAAATAAGTGGAAAAAAGGGTGGTGGTTTAAAACCTTTCCTTTTTAAAGTAAATAAAATGAAGCCAATGGATAAATTAGAAGAGATATTCAGTGCCCTTGTGCTTGGGACAAAGGATTATGTAAGAAAAAATGGATTTTCAAAAGCGGTAATAGGACTTAGCGGGGGTATAGATTCAGCCCTTACAGCAGTTATCGCAGTAGATGCCCTTGGAAGTGATAGTGTTATAGGTGTTTCCATGCCTTCACCTTTTTCATCCACAGGGAGTATTGTTGATGCAGAAGTAATTTCAAGGAACCTTAACATTCAATTTTTAAAGATACCAATATCCTCTTTAATGGATGCCTATGATGAGGTTTTAAAAGATGTTTTTGATAGATTACCAAGAAATACAACTGAAGAAAATATACAGGCCCGTATAAGGGGGAATATACTTATGGCACTCTCAAATAAATTTGGCTGGCTGGTTCTGACCACAGGAAATAAGAGCGAGATAAGTACAGGCTATTGCACCCTTTATGGCGATATGGCAGGTGGATTTGCAATTTTAAAGGATGTGCCAAAGACATTGGTATATGAACTTGCCCAATATAAGAACTTTAAGGAAGGGAGGGATATTATAACCAGGAGTATCCTTGAAAAGGAGCCATCTGCTGAGCTAAAACCGAATCAGAAGGATATTGATACACTTCCACCGTATCAAGTATTGGATCCAATTATCCACGTCTATGTAGAAGAGGACAAAGAGATTGATAAAATAGTAAAGATGGGATATGAAAAAGGGTTGGTGAAAATGGTCGCACGTATGGTGGATAAAAATGAATACAAGAGACGACAGTCCCCACCAGGTATTAAGATAACACCAAAGGCATTCGGGAAGGATAGAAGGCTTCCGATAACAAACAGGTATCAAAATTAAAGCAAGGAGATAGGATGTGAAAACCACATAACGATAAGGGGGGGAAAAAATAATGGTGCTTGTACCTAAAAAGGTATTTTTTACAAAAGGTGTTGGGAATCACAAGGAAGAGTTGCGCTCTTTTGAGCTTGCCCTGAGAGATGCAGGTATTGAAAAATGTAATCTTGTTTATGTGTCAAGTATATTACCTCCAGGCTGTAAAATAGTGAGCAGGAATGAGGGGTTGAGACAGTTATTACCTGGAATGATTACCTATTGTGTTCTGGCACGGTGTGCAAGCAATGAGCCGCACAGGTTGATTGCTTCATCTATAGGCTGTGCAATGCCAACAGATAAGAATACTTATGGATATTTGAGTGAGCACCATACCTATGGCAAGGCTGAAAAGTCTGCTGGAGATTATGCTGAGGATTTAGCTGCCGCAATGCTTGCATCAACACTCGGTGTTGAGTTTGATGAGAATAAAAGCTGGGACGAAAAAAAAGAGGTATTTAAGATCAGCGATAGGATAGTGAGAACAACAAATATAACACAGTCAGCGGTCGTAAAGAGCGGCTACTGCACAGTTGTTGCAGCAGCGGTATTTTTATTTTAAGATAAAATATTGAACCCAAAATATGCATGAATTTTCCAAAACTTTTGTAGTGCGAGGCTTTAGCCTCGCTAAATGCGAACCTTTAGAGATTCTCCTGAGCAAGACAAAGGGTTCGCATCAACCCCTGCTTTAAGCAGGGGCTAAAGGGTCGCACTACAAACTACTTAATGCGTTTGTATTAGAATCGCTTTATAAAGGTTTTTGATTTCCTTGAAAAATATTATTGTTATTTATAATGACGACGCAGTGCCAAAAAGGGGGGTTGAAGGGGATGTAGTATCTCTGAATGCGGTAGTAAAGGCATCTGAAGATGTAGAAGGGGCATTAATCGAATCAGGCTTTTGTACCTTGAGGATCGGCCTGAACTCGGGTAATTTATTTGATGCCCTAAAAAAAATACATACATTAAAGCCATGCATTGTTTTTAACCTCTGTGAGGCTTTCGATGGTGACCCTTCAAAGGAGATGAATGTAGCAGCCCTCTTTGAGCTGCTCGATGTAGCATATACAGGCTCTCCACCAAAGGTACTTCGGCTGACTGCAGATAAAGGGAAGACAAAACAGATATTACTCCATCATAATATTCATGTTCCCTTGGGATTAGAAATTAAACATCAGGTCCCGAATCTCAAGTCTCAAATCTCAGGGTTGCAATTCCCTCTCATAGTAAAACCATTATTAGAAGATGGTAGTATCGGTATAGATGGAGATTCTGTTACCTATGAAATTGAAAAACTTAAGGTGAAGATTGAATTTATATTTGAAAAGTATAAACAGCCAGCAATTGTTGAGGAGTATATTGACGGGAGAGAATTTAATGTATCAATTATAGGCAATCATTTACCAGAAATATTACCTGTTGCTGAGATTGATTACTCTCAAATACCATCACATAACCCAAAGATACTCTGCTATAAATCCAAATGGATAAAGGATAGTGACCTATACAATAGGATACAATCTATTTGTCCTGCAGATATTACCAGAGATATTGAAGGCAAGATTAAAGAGGTAGCGTTGAAGGCATATAAAGCAACAGGATGCAGGGATTACGCAAGAATTGATATCAGGCTGAAAGAAGACAGAACACCTGTGATATTAGAGGTGAATTCCAATCCTGATATTTCCATTGAAGCCGGAATGGCAAAATCGGCTATCGCAGCAGGGTTGACATATAGTGACCTGATTAAAAAAATACTTACTACTGCAGCTGAGAGATACCAATGGACATAGAGGTCAGAAAAACAATAAATGGAGATAGGGAAACCATTAAATCCATACTTTTCGATACCCGGGTATTTAATCAGGAAGAGATTGATTGTGCAATGGAACTTGTAGACATATACTTGAATAATCTGTTACAGGGGGATTACTTGATTGCCTCTGCTTTGGTCACAACTATTTCATACCCTGAAGATGGCAATGGAAAGAGGGTTGGAGGTTATCAGGATAGCAGAAGTGAAGTAGCAGGGTATGTATGCTATGGTAAAGTGCCGCTTACAAAAGGGGTTTATGACCTTTACTGGATTGCAGTGAGGCAAGGATACCAGGGGTGTGGTATAGGGAGAATCCTTCTTAAATATGTGGAAGATGAGATAGGAAAACTTTCTGCAAGAATGCTTCTTGCTGAAACATCTTCAAGGGCTGTGTATGAAAAGACGAGGAGGTTTTACATAAAGAATGGATTTTCAGAAGAGGCAAAGGTAAAAGACTTTTATTCTCAGGGGGACGATAAAATAATTTATAAAAAGATTATTATTTTGTAATAAAAAGAGGAGGTAAAATGCTTCAATTCATGAGAGATTATGCCAGGTCATGGCTAATAAAGATTATACTGTGGACAGTGGTAGCGTCGTTTATTGGCACTATATTTTTGGTGTGGGGTATGGGAAGAGAGATATCTGCAGGGGCTGTTGCAACGGTAGACGGGAAAAAAATAACACTTGAGGAATATCAGGAACTCTATAACAGGATATATGATTTTTATAAAAAGCAGGGTGGAGATATAAAAGATGAGACACTTGCCCCTATAATTAAAAAGGGTGCACTTGATTCCCTTATTGTAAGGAGACTACAGCTCTCAATAGCTAAGCAGGAGGGGCTTATAGTAACAGATGAGGAATTGGTAGATGAGATTCAGGGGATGGATATGTTTAAGAGAGATGGAAGATTTGATAGGGATATATATATGAGAATACTCAGGGGAAACCGAATAAATCCTTCACAATATGAGGATGGTGTGAGAGAGGAGCTGCTTATAAAAAAGGTAGAGAATCTTATAAGGGACGGGGTGAAGGTATCCAAAAAAGATGTAAGGGATGCGTATATCCGTTTAAACGAGAAGATAGATTTAGACTATTTTATTTTAGCCCCTTCCCATTTTATAAATGGTGTAGCAGTAACTCAGGAAAAGCTGGAGGGGTTTTATAATAATAATAAGCCTCTGTTTCAGAGAGAAGAGGAAATTAATGTTGAGTATATCGCTGCTGATCTGAAGGATTTTGAAAAAGATATTCAGATAGGGGATACGATAATAAATGATTATTATAATAACAGTAAAGATCAGTTTAAGGTTGAAAAGAGGGTAAAGGCAGGACATATACTTATTGCCTTCCCCCCTGATGCTGATGAGCAGGCAGAAGCTGATGTAAAGGAAAAGGCTTTAAGTATTTTAAAGGAGATAAGGGGTGGTGGAGATTTTGCCGATCTTGCAAAAAAATATTCTCAAGACCCTTCAAGCGCAGTCAAGGGTGGTGATCTCGGTTATTTTTCGCGGGGTCAAATGGTAAAACCCTTTGAGGATGCAGCCTTTGCCCTGAAAGAAGGGGAATTGAGTGAGACTATAAAGACACAATTTGGGTATCATATAATAAAGGTTGAAAAGATCGAGGATGAGAGGACAAGACCATTATCAGAGGTAAGAGAAGATATTATAAAATCCTTAAGGACAAATGGGGCAAGAGAAAAGGCCAGGGCTGAGCTGGAAATGATTAAAAAAGGTTCTGATTTAAAGAGTGCTGATTTAAATCAGGTGACAAAAGGACATTCTTCTATCATTGTCTCTACAGGTAGCTTTAAAAAGGATGATAAAGGGCATCCTGTTTTAGGCAAAACTGCTTTTGCCCTGAAACAGGTAAAGGGTGAAGTAAGTGATATAGTGGAGGATGGAGGGAAAATTTATATACTGAGGTATAAAGAAAAAAAAGATGCCTTTATACCAACATTTGAAGAGATAAGGGGAGAGGTGGAGAGGTCATACAGGGATGAGGAGGCTAAAAAGATGGTAGATCTTGAGGCAGGGAAGATTCTGGAAGAACTGAAAAAGGGAAAGGAATTTAATAAGACATTAGAAGAATTTAAGGCTGAAAAGAAGGGCACAGGCTTTGTGACGAGAAACTCCCTGATATCAAACCTTGGGAGGGATTCAATTCAGCAGGTAGAGGATGCAGTAGAATTGATACACACGGTATTTAACACAAAGAAAGGGGATTACAATAAAGTCAAGTCTGGTGATAGATATTATATAATTTATGTAAAAGGTATATCAGGGATAGATGAAGAGAAATTCAAAAAGGAGGAGATTGAATTTACAAACAGGTTATTGAGACAGAAAAGGGGTCATATCTATCAACTTTGGATTGAAAATATAAAAAGACAGGCTGAGGAGAAAGGCAGGATAAAGATAACAAAGGGGTTTGTCTAAAAATATAATTGGACTCAGATGATACCCGTTAGATATTTACCTGTATAAATCGCTATAAATCCTTTAAATCTGTGTGCTGATGTCTTACCAATCCAAAATCAATCTGTCTCTTTTCCATACTGACATTTTCTACTTTAACCTTCACCCTATCTCCTATCCTGAATTGTTTCTTTGTTCGTCTTCCTGCAAGAGAGTGCTCTCTTTCATTGAAAATGTAGTAATCATCAGGCAAACTGGATACATGTATGAGCCCCTCAACGAATATCTCTTTAAGTTCTACAAATATTCCAAATGTAGTTACACCTGATACAATTCCCTCATATTCATAACCAATCTTATCCATCATAAATTGGACCCTCTTTAAATCAACTATATCCATCTCCGCGTCGTCTGCTGTCCGTTCTCTTTCTGAAGAGTGTCTGGCAGTCTCTGGTAATCTTTCCTCCAGTTTGGCTAAACCCATTTTTGAAATATGATGCTTACCTATCACCCCTTTTAAAAGTCTATGGATAAAAAGGTCAGGGTATCTCCTTATCGGAGATGTAAAGTGTGTGTAATTCTCAAATGCAAGTCCAAAATGTCCTATATTTTCAGGAGAATATCTTGCCCGTTTCATATGCCTTAAACAGAGAGTTGATATAAGCATCTCCTCTGGCTTACCTCTTACCTTATTCAGTAGTTCCTGAAATTTCTTTGGATGAAATTTTTTACCAGGTTTGAGATGGTAGCCAAAGTTAAAGACAAACTCACTAAACTCAATAATCTTTTCTGGATCAGGTTCTTCGTGAACCCTATAGAGGGCAGGGATTTCCAGTTTTGTAAAATGTGTAGCTACTGTCTGATTTGCTGCAAGCATAAACTCCTCAATAAGGCGGTGTGCTATGTTTCTCTCTGCTTTAATTATATTTTCTGGTTTCCCTCTTAGATCGAGCACTATATCAGGTTCAGGGAGGTCAAAATCTATACTCCCCTTTTCCATCCTGTTCTCCCTTAAAATCTCACACAATTCCCGCATCAAAAATAAATCATCAAACAGATATGAGAATCTCTCCTTTAAGTTTTGAGTTTTGCTCTGAACTTGATTCAGGGTTGAGTTTTGAGTTTCAAATATTTCGGCAACATCTGTATATGTCATCCTTTCTCTGCTATGTATAACTGTTTCAGCAAAGCGGTAGTGTATCAATTCTCCCTGCTTGTTAAACTCCATAAATACGCTCATGCTGAGTCTGTCTACCCTTGGTTTCAGGCTGCATATCTCATTTGAGAGTTGAAATGGAAGCATAGGGATTACCCTGTCAGGGAAATACACGCTGGTCCCCCTCTTGAATGCCTCATCATCAAGATGACTCCCTTCCTTCACATAATGGCTTACATCAGCAATGTGGACTCCGAGGAGAAAATTACCATGATGAAGTCTTTCAACGGATACTGCATCGTCAAAATCCTTTGCCTTTTCACCGTCGATAGTAACAATATTCATATCTCTCAGATCAAGCCTTCCAGCAATTTCACTACCTGTAACCTGCTGCTGAATATTTTCTGCCTCTCGTAATACCTCTGCTGGAAATTTTGAGGGTATTTCATATTTTCTTAAAACTATATCTATCTCTACATCTGGATTATCAGGGTAGCCTATAATATCTATTATCTTACCTTCAGGGTTTCTGTTTTTTGTTTGATAAGCTGTAATCTCTGCTACAACTGCATGTCCTCTCTTTGCCTTCCCGCTGTATTTAAGTGGCACATAAATGTCGTGGCTGATTCTCCTGTCATCAGGTATTACAAAACCAAAATTCCCGCTTGGCTCATATATTCCTACGATAGTCTTATGTCCTCTTTCCAATATCCTGATAATCCTCCCTTCCTTTTTTTCTCCTTTCTTTACGGATTCAATTCTACAGACAACCCTGTCACCGTGCATTACTTCTCTCATATTCCGCGGATTTACAAAAATGTCATCTCCGCCATCTTCCGGGACTACGAATCCATAGCCATCTGGATGTCCCTGAAGGATCCCTGTGACAAGATTCATCTTTTCAGTGAGGCCATACCTGTTTCCCCGTATCTTTACAATCTCCCCTTCATTAACCAGAATCCTTATTAATTTTCTGAAAGAACCCCTGTCTTCAGAAGGGACATGAAGACCCTTAATCAATTCTCTCATGGTGAGAGGACGATATACAGACTCTCTCATAAATCGTACTATTTCTTCTTTTGCAATTTTCATGGTATTAAAATCTATAACACGAATTTCACTAATATACAAATGACACGGATAAGAAGAAAATAAAAGCCAAAATATAATTATTTGTGTAATTCGTCAATTCGTGTCATTCGTGTTCAGGTATTTTTCCTTTTGGTTTAATAATCAATACAAACTCTCTCTTTTTCTCTCCCTCTTTAATTCTTGATAATATTTCATATGCCCTGCCTCTCAAAATTTCCTCTGTATGTGTTGTCATATCCATGCAAAGGATAATAGATGTTTCCTTACCTACAATATCAACAATATCAATTAAAAGACTCAAAAGCCTATAAGGTGTATCGAGGAGAACGACGGGCATATTTCTATCCGCATCAATGGTATTTAAGAGCGATTTAATCTTAAACAGTTCTTTTCTCCTCCCCTCACTTTTAGGAGATAGAAAACCATAGTATATAAATCTGTCTATAGAAATTCCTGATACAACCAGTGCTGCCATAAGGGATGATGCACCAGGAACAGGAATTAATTGAATCTTGGAAGAGATTGCCTCCTTTATCAAATAGCCTCCTGTATCAGCAAATACCGGCGTTCCACAATCAGATATAAGGGCAAATCTTTTCCCTGTCTTTAATTCTTTTATAATCTGGGGTGTATCCCTTTTTTCATTATGCTCATTCAGTTTTCTTAAAGGCTTATCGATCCCATATTGGTTTAAGAGTTTTCTCCCCTCTTTAAGTTCCTCACAAATAACCTCATCCACCTCTTTGAGTATCTTCAGTGCCCTGATGGTTATATCATCACGATTACCGATTGGTGTTGAGACTATGTATAATACTCCAGTCATATTGAAAAAGGGGGAAGGGGTATGGGCATTGGTCAAGATGAGATTCTTTGCTATCGCTCAGAATAACATTACATGACCCTTGCTACTTCACCCTTGACCCTGTCCGTAGTTGTCCGCATGCAGCACATATATCAGCCCCCTTACTTTTTCTTACAATTGCAGTATAATGTTTTGAAATAAGTAACTGTTGAAATTCCTCAACATTGTTATAAAGCGGGGCTTCAAGATTTGATCCTTCAAAATTATTAAAGGGTATCAGGTTAATCTTACATTTCAAACCTCTGAGAATAATTGATAGTCTGCTGGCATCCTCAAGTGTATCATTTATCCCTTTTATCATAACATATTCAATGGTAATCCTGCTGCCATGGGGCAGGGGATAATCCTTTAAAGTTTTCATGAGTCTTTCAAGAGGATACCTTCTGTTTACCGGCATAATTTTATCTCTTGTCTCATTATCTGAGGCATTCAGAGAAACTGCCAACTTTATTTTAAGATTTTCATCGCCAAGACGGGTTATTTCAGGGATTAGCCCTGATGTTGATAGGGTTATCCTTCTGGCAGGGATTTTTAATCCATAAGGTGATACCATGGTTTTTATAGACTTAATTACATTTTCATAGTTATCAAGGGGTTCGCCCATACCCATGAGGACTACATTTGTTATATCACCCGCCTCTGAATTATGTGCCTGTTGAGATGATTTAATTTCTCGACGAACTGAAAGGATCTGGTCTATTATTTCAGAGTGTTTTAGATTTCTAACAAATCCTCCCTTCCCCGTGAGGCAAAATGAGCAATTTAATTTGCAGCCAACCTGGGAAGATATACACAGCGTGAGTCTTTTCCTGCCGGGAATGAGGACACTCTCAATTCTCTTACCATCTTCTAACTCAAAAAGGTATTTTATCGTGCCGTCTTTTGAAATTCTCTTATTGGCAATAGTAAGGTGTGATAGAAAGGCTATTTTGTTTAAGGAATCCCTTAACTTCAGGGGGAGATTAGTCATTTCATGGATGTTGCATATATCCTTTTGAAATATCCATTCAAAGACCTGACAGGCTCGAAACGGTTTTTCCCCACATTCCTTGGTTAGGTTCTCCATTTCTGCAAGAGAGAGGTCTTTGAGATTAATCTTTTTCACCTGAGAATTGAGTTATTGCTAACAATAGCCCACATCTTGTTTATGCCCAATCATTCCCATCCCATTTACGAATTTTTATCCTCCCCCCTGTGGATACTGTCACTGAATAAGACTGGTTTTGTCCGTTCTTAAGATAAATAGTTCCCCCCTCTGATGTCCCCCGTGAGCTAAATCTGCATGTATCATCTGGACTTGAAAAGGTGACAAAATCAGTTGGGGCTGGTGGAATTCCACTCACATTCTTGTTTACATCTGTCCCTACCCCAAAACTGATACCTTCACGGAGTTTTGCTGTTATCGTTGTACAGGATTCAGTAAATGAATTGTCCGTAATATTAAAAACAACCTCACAATTGGTATTTTGAGATACAGCCTTCATCCTTGAAGATTGAAGGGCAGCAGAAATATCCATTGCTGTTCCTTTTAATCTCATTGTGGGAAGAAAAGTAATGAAAGTAGGGATGGCAACAGCCAATACAATTCCAAAAATTGCAATGACAACTACTAATTCTATAAGAGTAAAACCTTTCTCCCGAATCAACTTTCCAAACATATTATTATTATTTTACTTCTCCTTTTAGTAAAATTTTTATAGATGGATTCCCTGAGTCATTAGAATTTATGTATACATAATCTTTGATCTTTCCATTGATAGTTGCCTTATAGAAGAATGTTAGTTCGATTTTTTTACCGGGTTTGATGGCATTCTTGCTTAGTGGAAGACCTGACTTTTCATTTGGCGCATGAACATTCTTGATGTAAAGGTCCCCTTTCCCGGTATTTCCTATAATTATTTTATAATACTTTACCTCATTTTTCTTCATAATTTTAAGATCTATCTCCTGAGGAGCAATAGTTATTTTTGGTGCAGGGGCTTTAGAAAAGGATGATCGGCTAGTAAGGGTAAAGATGAAAAATAGGATGAGAATAGTGGTATAGGGTAATCGCTTCATCTGGTTAATGTTTTAGTAGCAAATTTCCATTTAAAGTTGTATCCATAACCAGCTATAGAAGAAAAAGGTGTCGTTGGCTGCATAGTAAAACTTCCCACCTCCCCTGACTCAAGTATCCCTTTTCCATTTTTACCATTAACATATAAAGAGAGATTTTCTACTTCTTTACCTTCTCTTCCTTTGATTATAAAAAATATCTCAACATTATTGAGTTCAGTATTACTATTGTTTTTGGCCAAACCTGAATAAGTAAACCTTTTTTCATTATTGAGTTCTTCTTTTATATCTCCGACAATGGTTACAGCATTTGGGTCAGTTGGTGAAATACCCCCTTCTGCTTGAAGTTTTTCTTCTTGCAGAGAAGAAGGAAGCTTCTTAATTACAGTATCTTTTTCATCGGGTGGAGGTGATTTCAGGGTTGTTTTTTCTTTTATACCTTTAACCTTTTTTGAATAAGCAGGGGGGATATTTGAGGGATTATCAGTAAAGTGCACCTCCCCTTTATCATCTACCCATTTATAGGTTTCTGAATAGGAAATTTCTCTGTAGATAAATATAATACTAAAAAATAATAGAG
>JACQQJ010000114.1 GCA_016207035.1 Nitrospinota bacterium
AATTAAAAGCGGAAAAGTCAAATGCAGGCCGGCAAAAGATGTCTTAAGGGAAGCACGCTTAAAGCTGAAATGAAGGCAGTATTATTCCATCCAGAAGCTGAAGAAGAAATGATAGCTTCAGCAGTGTTCTACGAAACCAGGTCAAATGGACTCGGTCATAAATTTCTGAATGAAATTGCACGCTCGTTAGACTTGATTTCTTCATCACCTAAAACATGGTCTGTCTTTTCTGATGATATAAGACGATTTTTGTTACAGCGATTTCCTTTCGGCTTGCTCTACGAAATTCATGATGATTACATATACATTATCGCTGTAATGCACCTTCGTAGGGAACCGTTTTACTGGAAAAACAGGCTCAAATGAAAAAATTTAAACTCACTGAAAATAACTTTGAAGTAGCACATGTTGCAAAGACGCTTGTTGACAATGGCTATATTGAGCGACTGCCTGATAATTACAATCAGGAATTATTCCTTGACGCAGAAATCCTAATAAATTTTATCAAATCCACACAGGCTGAGGAATGGGAGAAATTACAGGAGCAATATCCAGAAAATACAGAAGATATATTTTTAAAGCGGGTATCCAGTGAGATTGGCAAAAGGGGAACGCTGGATATTTTACGCAATGGAGTTAAAGACAGAGGGGCTAAATTCGCGCTTGCATATTTTAAGCCTGTAAGCGGCTTAAACCCTGAACACGAAATACTCTATAAACAGAATAGATTCAGTGTAATCCGTCAGCTTCCTTTTAGCCAGAAATATCAGGGGACCCTTGATATTGTCATCTTTCTGAATGGCATTCCCATTATCACATCAGAACTTAAAAACCATTTCACAGGTCAGGACTACACAGACGCCATCAAACAATATAAATACACGAGAGACCCAAAAGAGCCTTTTCTTAAACGCTGTCTTGTTCATTTTGCAGTGGATAATGAGAAGGCATATTTTACAACTCAATTGGAAGGTGAGATTACTCAATTTCTTCCATTTAATAAGGATGTTGAAAACCCTGAGAATAAAAGAGGGTTTAAAGCAGCCTACCTCTACCATGATATATGGCATCCTGACAGTTTGCTTGAGATTATATCTCACTACATACAAATCACAGGCAAACCTGTCCCTGCAATCTTTAAGCAGGGAAAGACCAAAAAGATGATTTTCCCACGCTTCCATCAATTAACAGCAGTAAAACAGCTTATTGATTCTGCAAGAAAACTGGGAACCGGCAAAAATTATCTAATCCAGCACAGTGCAGGCAGTGGAAAGACCTTTACGATTTCATGGCTTGCCCATCAGTTATCACAGATACATAATCAACTGGATACAAGGGTCTTTGACAATGTAATAATCATCTCTGATAGAAAGGTCATAGACAGGCAACTGAAAGAAGCGGTTAAACAGTTTGAAAAGACATTGGGTGTTGTTGTATGGGCTGAGAAGGCTTCCATATTAAGAGAGGCATTGGAAACAGGCAAGCAGATAGTTGTAACTACCATCCAGAAATTTCCTTTTGTAGTTGACGAAATTAGCAGGTTAAAGGGTAGGAATTTTGCCGTCATTATTGACGAGGCTCACTCCAGTCAGGGTGGTGAGAGCATGACGACAGTTAAAAGGACATTGAGTTATACATCTCTGGAAAATGCAGAGGAAGAAGACCCCAAAGAAAAAGATGTTGAAGAAAAGATATTAGAAGATATACAGGCAAGGGGGAGGTTGCCGAATGTCAGCCTTTTTGCCTTTACTGCAACTCCAAAACAGCAGACCCTTGAACTCTTTGGCGAGAAACAGCCTGATAGAGGCTATCAGGCATTTTCCCTTTATTCCATGAGACAGGCAATTGAGGAAGGGTTTATCCTTGATGTGCTTGAAAATTACATGACATACAAGACCTATTTTAAACTTATGAAAATGATTGAGGATGACCCTGAATATGAAAAGAGAAAAGCGACAGCAGTTCTTAAAAGATATGTAGATTTACATGAACATGCGATAAAGAAAAAAACAGAGATTATGCTTGACCATTTTTATAAAAATGTTAAAGGCAAGATAAATGGCAGAGCTAAGGCTATGGTGGTAACAAGGTCGAGGCTTCATGCAGTCAGATATAAACTGGAATTTGACAGACAGTTAAAAGAACGAGGCGGCGATGTAAAGGCTTTGGCTGCCTTTACAGGGACAGTGAAGGATGAAGGGCATGAATTTACCGAATCATACATGAATGGGTTTCCTGAATCACAGACTGTTAAGAAATTTGATATAGATGAATACCGCATCATGATTGTTGCCTATAAATTTCAGACAGGCTTTGACCAGCCCCTTTTGCAGACGATGTATGTTGACAAAAAACTCCAGAGGGTTAACGCTGTTCAGACATTAAACAGGCTTAACCGTATATATCCCGGCAAGGACGAGGTTTATGTGCTTGATTTTGTAAATGAGACCGATGATATTAGAAAGTCTTTCCAGCCTTATTATGAGACTACTATACTTTCTGAAGGAACAGACCCGAATGTTCTGTATGAAATTGAAAGAGATATATTAAAGTTTGATATTATTGCTCAATCTGAGATTGACCGTTTCGCTGAACTCTGGTATTCAACAGAAGACCAGTCAAAATTGCATCAGGTTTTATCGCCTGCAGTAGAACGATACAAGGAATTATCCAAAGAAGAAAAGTTCACCTTTAAAGATAACCTGCGGAGATATGTCAAAACATACGCATTTATAACTCAGATTGTTACCTTTAAGGATGTGTCTCTTGAGAAGCTTTACTTATACGGCCGTTTCCTTCTTAAAAAACTTCCTCTTGATAAAGAGAGTCTCCCCCGTGAGATTGTTGAAAGCATTGATATGGACAGATACCGCATTAAGACGACATATAAAGGCGGGATAACATTAGAGAAGAAAGAGGGTCAGCTTGCACCCCTGACAGCCATAGAAAAGCAACCCCCTGTTTCAGAATACGATAGATTATCTGCCATCATTGCAAAAATAAATGAAATTGGCGGAACTCAATTCACTGAAGATGATAAGGTGAAATTTACGAGGCTTGCGGACAAGATATACGCCGATAATCATTTTAAGGAAAGCATGAAGACAAATACAAAATCAAACCTAAAACTCTTGTTTAAAAGATTATTTGACGAGGTAATGGCGGATATGTACGAAAATGATTTGAATTTCTATAAAAAGATTGAGGGAAATCTGAGTGTGAAAGAATGGATAAAAGATAATCTCTTTGAAGATGTCTTTAAACGCGGCAGAGAAGTGCAATTATAAATGTAATTTTGCTCAGGACAGGCTCTTACAAAGGAGGGGAATGCAGATATATCCGCCCTGCCTGTGCATTGAACACAGACAGGGTTGAGCGGTTCACTGTTTTTAAGCCTCCAGCTTTGCTGGAGGTATCTGACCCATAGAGAGAATGATTTAATTTTGGGAGTCTTTCAGTGCCTCTTTTAATACATCTTCAATCTCATCAACAAAAATAAACCTCATCTCCTTCAGGATATATTCAGGGATATCCTCTAAATCTTTAGAATTTTTTCTTGGCATTATTATACCTTTAACACCAGCCCTCCGTGCGGCAAGGACCTTCTCCTTAATCCCTCCGATGGGGAGAATCCTGCCTGTGAGAGTCAATTCACCTGTCATTGCTATATCCTTTTTTGCAGGCATGTTAGTGAGGAGAGATACAATGGCAGTAGCTATGGTTATTCCTGCAGAGGGGCCATCTTTGGGAATTGCACCTGAGGGGACATGGACATGGATATCAAATTTTTCAAAGAAGTTTTCAGGTATTGAGAGATTCTTTACATGACTCCTGATATACGAGAGGGCTGCCTGGGCAGACTCTTTCATAACCTCCCCGAGGGAGCCTGTAAGGATGAGCTCCTTCCTCCCTTTCATTTTTGTAGCCTCTACAAAGATAATATCCCCCCCTGTTTCTGTCCAAGCAAGACCTGTTGCAACACCAATCCTATCCTTTTCATCTGCAACATCCAAAAAGAATTTTCTTGGACCGAGGAGTTCTTCAATAATCTCAGGGGTTATTTTATTTCTTACAGGTTTTTCCTGTGCTATATCCTTTGCCAGTTTGCGGCATATGGAGGCAATCTCCCTCTCAAGATTCCTTAACCCTGCCTCTCGTGTATATTCTCTTATTATTTTATAGATAGCCTCACTGGTGAACTCTATAGCGTGTTTTTTGAGGCCGTTCTCCACTATCTGTCTCGGAATAAGATATTGAAAGGCAATCTTTTCCTTCTCCTCTTCTGTGTATCCGGGAAGCTCAATAACCTCCATTCTGTCCTTTAATGCCGGGGGCACAGGGTCTAATATATTTGCGGTGGTGATAAACATTACACTGGAGAGGTCATAGGGGACATCGAGATAATGATCAGTAAAACTGAAGTTCTGCTCAGGGTCGAGCACCTCAAGAAGGGCTGCTGCAGGGTCACCTCTGAAATCCTGTCCAATCTTATCAACTTCATCCAGCATGAACACAGGGTTGCATACCTCTGCCCTCCTTATCTCCTGAATTATCCTGCCTGGTAATGCACCTACATATGTCCTTCTATGCCCCCTTATCTCTGCCTCATCCCTCATACCCCCGAGTGATATCCTTATAAACTTTCTCTCAAGGGACCTGGCTATAGATTTACCAAGAGAGGTCTTGCCAACGCCTGGAGGGCCGACAAAGCAGAGTATCGGTCCCCTGATCTTCTCTTTATCCTTCAATCTCCTTACTGCAAGGTATTCTAATACCCTCTCCTTTACCTTTTTAAGGTCATAATGGTCTTCATCCAGAATTGCTGCTGCGCGGTTTATATCTAAATTATCCTCTGTTTTTTTTCCCCAGGGAACGGTTATCAGATAATCAATATATGTCCTTGATACGGTATATTCAGCAGATGCCTGATTCATCTTTTCAAGTCTTCCAAGCTCTTTTTGTGTAATCTCTTTAACCTTTTCAGGCATGGGGGTCTCTTCTATCTTCTTTTTTAATTCGTTCATTTCAGCTATGTATGGGTCTTCCTCACCTAATTCTTTTTGAATGGTCTTGAGCTGCTGCCTTAACAGATACTCCCGCTGGGTTTTGGATAGCTCTTTTGCAACCTCACTCTGAATCTTATCCCGTATCTGGAGTGTCTGAACCTCTTTATTTAAATATATAAAGACCCTGCTGAGCCGCTCCAGGGGATCAATGGTCTCCAGTATCTTCTGTTGTTCCACCACATCCAGGGCAAGATATACACAGATGAGGTCTGCAAGACGGGCAGGATTATCAATCCTCTCTATCATCGCCATTACATCATTGGGGAGAGGCCTTCCTACAGCAACAACCGTTTTAAAAATGGTATTGATACTCTGAACAAGGGCATCAGTAAAAGAGTTTTTTTCATAGAACTCCCTTAACTCCTCTATCTCTGCGATAGGATAAGGGTCCTCATGTATAAGTTTAATTATCCTTATCCTCGAAAGCCCCTCTACAAGGATTTTAATACCACCATCTTCTAATTTAACCATTTGAATTATCTTTGTAGCTGTTCCAATGGAATAGAGGTCTTTTAATGTGGGATTTTCAATATTTTTATCCCGCTGCAAAAATACACCTATAAAGTGATTACTTTTCATTGCATCTTCTATTGCAAGCCTGTCTTTCGGTCGTGAGGAAAAAAGGGGAGATACCATTAATGGAAATATTATTGTATCTTTAATGGGAAGGAGAGGCATTTGCAGAGGTATTATCGTATAAACCGGGTCCTGGGCTATGTTCATTCGTCTTCAGATATCCATTCGGGATTTTTCTCCAGAATAATCTTTTTCTTTATCACTGAAAACTTATTTTTAAAATCAGGGTGAATTTCCCTTAAATAACCCTTAATTGCCTCAATCTCTATTTTTATTTCATCTATTCCAGCCTTAAGGCTCAGTTTGCTATCATTCATTCCATCTTCTAATGCATCTATCTCTTTCTCTATCAGATGAATTCTCTCTTCCAGTTCTATTTTCATTATTCCCCCTTAATCATAAGACAAAATATAAAAGTTTTTGTTCTAAATTCTGACTTCTGCGACCCATCCGCTGGATGGGTGCCCCGGAATTCTGGTTTTTATTATGGCATAACGAATTCTCTCCCCACCTGTTTCACGACAAAGACAGAACAGGGAGCCTTTCTCACTACCTTTTCTGCAACACTCCCGAATAGCACATGTTCCAGACCTGTCCTCCCATGAGTTGATATTACGATCAGGTCAATCTTTTTCTCTCTGGCAGTCCTTATTATCTCAAGGAATGGGGTTCCGCTGATTATTATATTCTCCACCTCGATCTCCTCTTTTATCTTTTCAGGGATGAATTTTTCTATTTCTTCTTGAGCTGTCTCCTCCATTGCCTTATATAATTCATTTACTGGTAAATTTGGAATATAAAATCCAGAGACATCGAATATGTGCTCAATTACATGGAGGACATAAATTTTTGCCTTATTTATGCCGGCAAGATATACAGCATAGCCCATTGCATTTTTTGAAGATTCAGAAAAATCAGTTGGTAGTAAAATACTCTCTATCTTTGGCACATTACCTTTCTTTAAAGGCAAAAAGGGTGTTACAGGTTTTCTTCAGCCTTTATTTTTTTCTATCATTACATAAGTATAGAAAGGTGTCAAGTATTTCACTCGTGGAGGAATTTTAACCCTGGCGGCATGATTCACTGCATACTAAGGTCTGCAGCTAACTGTATATCCTCTGGAAATGATACTATTATCTCCGCACCCCTATAAAGTTTTACCTTGCCATATACTATTATCTTCTTCCCCGTGTAATAATTTATCAGGTCTATCCCTTTTTCATAGAATCTCGGATAATCACGGTTGAATATAGTTACGGTAAAGTTCTCATCTGGATTATCACCAAAGTCAAGATATACTGCCTTTTCTGTTTTATAAACCTTTCTTACAGTCCCTTCAACAAATCTAAATTTTCCTATGTGTTTTATGGCATCAAAATGAGGGATTGGTGTGGTGGAATCAGGTTCACTCCATAGTCCTACTCGTCTTTTTATTGCCTCCTTTTCTAATTTTTTAAATTGGTCGTAATATTTCATATTTGGCGGAATGAAATATACCCTGGCACTCCCATCCTCTATTAACTTTGCATTTATGAATGTCCCATCCTTTAAGTAGACATATGCAAGCAGTCGCCCATGTCTGTCAATCTTTTCTGCGTCAAATTCCATTCTCATTGATTTGCCGTTCACCAATTCCTTGTTTGCCTTTTTAGAATCTTCGGAAAAAAACTGGGCAGGTCCTTTCTCTGAGGCTAATTCTGGGGTATCTATACCCAGATACCTTACCTTTTCTCCTGTAGTTGCAATAATTGTATCGCCATCTATTACATGCCTTACCGTGAGGGTTATCCCTGTTGTCGGAAGATGTTTCTTTTCTGCACCCTTCCGATACCTCTCTGGAATCCTGTCTATTGAATCAGTGAAATTTACCGAACCATCTTCATCTATCCATTTATAAACATCTCCACGGGCAGGGAGTGTAAATGTGAATATGAGTATAAGTAAAATTCTAAAAATTAGCATAAGTTATTTTATCTTAAAACTGTGCTAATGAGAATAAAGAAAAAAAGCTGTTGAAACTGTTTGAATTTTATAGTTGATTTATTACTGATATTTATGATATTTTTTCCTCAAATTTACTTATTCTCCCTCACACCTATGTATAGG
>JACQQJ010000115.1 GCA_016207035.1 Nitrospinota bacterium
CCCTCAGATAGCACAACCATTCAGGGCGGGGTAACGGGGTTTACTAAATAAGTTGTCAAAAGTCTTAAAATTTGGTATTTTTAAACAATCAATTTGAAAGGGGTGTATTATTATGGCAAAGGTTGCCGAATTTTTTGGAAAGCAATTATTAAGGAAGTATGAAGTACCTTTTCCAACAAACTGGTTAATTACAGAGACCGCTCAATTTGATGAGATAGAGTTAGATGGCTTGAGCGAATATGTAGTAAAGGCTCATGGCAATTTTAAGGGTAGAGGGAAACTTGGTCTGGTTAAGGTAGGTTTATCCCCAGGTGATGCCATAAGAGACGCAAAGAAGATGCTCTTTCATCAGGTGAATATTGATGGTCACCCGATACTTATCTCTGAGGTACTTATCGAAGAGAAGGTTAATACCAAAAAGGAATACTATTTGGCATTTCAATCAGTAAGGGATGGAACGGATATCCTCTTCTCTGTAAAAGGCGGGATAGAAATAGAAGAGAACTGGGATTCTATCCATACTTATACAATTTCACTCAAGGGTGTAAATGAGCATGCCATAAAACAGTTTTTGAAAAAGTCATCAGTACCTGATAAGGAACTATCTCCACTGTATGATTTTATAAAAAAGTCTTATGATGCCTTTATCGGTGAAGATGCAACCTATTTAGAAGTCAATCCCTTAGGATTAACCAAGGAGGGTGTTATTGGGATGGATGTTGTGCTTCTGGTAGATGAGGATGCACAATATCGCCACCCCGATTGGGCATTCAATTTCCTCTCAGACTTTGCCCGTCCTCTTACAGATAATGAGGTTCATGTCAAGACAGTAAATAATAATTTAACAAAAGGGACAGTCAAGTTTACAGTTTTGAATCTGGAAGGTAAACCCAAGGTGGCTTTAATTCCTGCAGGTGGAGGTGCATCTGTTTTTTATACAGATGCAGTCCTTCAACTCGGGGGTATCCCGGCAAACTATACAGAATACAGTGGTGACCCTGCAGCAGATGCAGTCTTTGAACTCACAAAGGTTGTTGCAACCCAGCCTGATATAAAACATCTCATAGTTGGCGGGGCAATAGCCAATTTTACCGATGTGAAGACTACATTTACTGGAATTATAAAGGGTCTTCACTGGGCAAGAGAGCAGGGACATTTAAATGGCGTAAAGATATGGGTGAGGAGGGGCGGACCAAATGAAAAGGCAGGTCTTGACATGATGAGGACACTCAGGGATGAGGGATTTGATATTTATGTCTATGATAGGAATACCCCGTTGACAGCTATTGTAAATATGGCTCTGGAGGGGATGACGGAGTTTCAAAAACCCAACGCTGTTTATCCCGCACCGGTTAAAAAGGAGAGGAATTTCCCATTCTGTAACAGGTCTTCGAGAATTATGATATATGGTGCCCAGGGATTAAACCCTGCCAGAAGGATGGCGGAATTTAATTACTTAACGGGGTTACCTTACAATGTAGTATGTGTAGTAGATCCCAATGCCAGTGGCAACGAGACAGTCCCTTATGGTGCAGATACTATTTTACTCCCGACATATAAAACGGCTGAGGAGGCAATCTCCAAACATCCTGAAATAAATGAGGCATTGGTTTATGTAAATAGAAAGACAGCATACAGTGCTGCGGTAGAGGCATTGAACTTTCCAAGGGTCAGATTTGTATCTATGATTACTGAAGGTGTCCCTGAGATGGACGCAAAGAGTCTCCTCCATTTAGCAAGGGAGAAGGGTAAGATATTCAATGGCCCATCGGCGATCGGCATATTTTCTGCCGGGGAATGCAGAATGGGGGTAGCAGGAGGGTCCTTTGATAATCTGATTATGTCACGGCTGCATCGCCCTGGCTCTTTCGGTGTAATAACAAAATCAGGAGGGTTGCTGAACGAGATAATGTGGATGCTGAGCCAGTGGGCAGACGGGACAACAACTGCTATAGGGATTGGCGGGGATTCATTCCCGGGTTCTGATTATGTTACCTATTTAGAGTTTTTTGAAAATGACCCTCAGACGCAGGCCGTCGTCATTATTGGTGAGATGGGTGGGAATTTAGAAGAGGGGGTTGCAGAATGGTATTCTGCAAAGCCGAGGAGGATAAAGGTTATAGCGTCAGTTGCAGGAATCAGTCAGGAAAAATTGCCAAAGGGAATGAAATTTGGTCATGCCGGGGCAAAGCTGGATGCCAGTGGTCGGGGGACAGCACGATATAAAATGGATGTATTAAAAAAGGCAGGTGTTATGGTAGCTCCAACCTATGGCGATTTAGGTCCGATAATTGAAAATGTATATTTGAATTTGGTCAAAGAAGGGAAGATTGTCAAGGGGGTAGAGTTAAAACCTGTTAATTCTGAATTGCCAAAGACAATAGAGGATTTAATAAAGACGAAATCAGTGGTTATTCCAACAATGTTTACCTGCTCTACCTTCAACAAGGATGATGAGCCTATATATCATGGTTACAGGGCTGCAGAGCTTGTGGAAAAGGGTTATGGGATTGAGCATGTGATCGGACTTGAGTTAACCGGGCGTTTACCATCAGCAGCAGAGGCACAGTTGATCAGGAGATTAATCATATTAACTGTTGATAACGGTCCCTGTGTCAGTGGTGCACTGGCAACTATTATTGCATCTTGTGCAGGTATTCCCCTGGCACAGTCAGTAGCTGCAGGTCTTATTATGATTGGCCCGAGGTTTGGTGGTGCAGTTGCTGATGCAGCCCGATATTTTGAGTTTGGATATAAAAACTTTTCGCATGATGTCAATGTCTTCCTCGAATATATGAAGAAAGAGGTTGGTCCTGTCCCAGGTATCGGGCACAGAAAATTTTCAAAGAGAAACCCAGATTTGAGGGTTCAGTCAACGATTCAATTTATCAGAAAGAATGAGTTAGATACACCCATACTGAATTTTGCCATGGAGGTTGAAAGGGCAACCCTGGCAAAGAAGGATAATTTAATTCTCAATGTAGATGGGATGATAGGTGCAGTGTTGAGAGATTTAGGATTTGACTTAGAAGGATTAAACGGCTTCTTTATCATTGCAAGGACAATTGGGTTATGCGGTCACTGGGTGGATCAAAGGAAAAATAACTCAAGGCTTATCAGGCTATTTGAATGGCTTGTCCACTGGGGTAGAAAAGAGGTAAGAGAAGTCCCATCATTGAAATAGAAAATTAAGAATAATCAAATAACTTTCCATAGAACTATATCTATAACAGACTTCTCTATAAATTGCATCTTATTTCTAAATGTGGTCAGGAGCTGTGGTGTTCTGCTTGGTGACACTACTCGCAATGGGTGCGGTTCAAAGGTATAGACTATACTTGTCCCTCCAATCTCCTTTGCCCTCTCGACTACCTGCCTGAATATCTCCCTATGTCCGAGGTGGACACCATCAATTTTTCAAGGGTAAGAATCGGATTTTTTACTTTATCCCTGATATTTTGTGTGCCTCTTATGACCTTCATTGCAAATTTACTCTATCATGCACTTTTTAAGCCTGTCAAATATTCATCATGAAGGGACATTGTTAGGAAGGAATCTGTAGAGGTTAAATTATAGGACATCAATCATGTACACACAAACAGATATTCCTTTAACGCATTATTATTTCCCACCTTGTAGGCATAATTTTTTTCGTAATGATTGATTTTTGGTTTAAATTTTTTAATTAAATCTATAAATTCATTATAAGACGGTATGCTTCGGTTATTGTAACTTATTAACCATATCGGAATATGGCTGGCACTTTCAAATAATTTTAAGAACGAAGCGTGGAGTTGAGTTTTTTTATTGAAACCACTCTCTTTAAAGATTGGATATGTTTTTGTTTTGCCATTAAATGCCTTTATTTGACCATAATAACTGGTAAATAGTTCCACAAAGAAATAATCCCTTTCATAATCAAACCCTGAACCTCCATAGGGTGGATCAAAGTAAACAGCATCAACCTTTATCCGAGGCAATATATTAAAAATATCATCATTGTCAGCCTCATTAATCTGTCCATTATCAAATACAGCCTGATTGTAGCCTGTCAGAAATTTTAAGAATGTATTTTTTATATCAGCTGTAAATTTTGGTCTGAAATGGGGAAAATCTGGCTTCCTGTATCGTAAAAGACCACTTCGAAATTTCCCTCCTGGCATCTTCTGTATACAGGTGCGGACTGCAGATGCAAGAGCCAAACTCTGTTTGTAAGGCTCAACCAAATTCTGAATGTTTACGTAGAGGTTATCTAAAAATCTACACTCTTCCCGTGTATAAAACACATCTGTAAAATGCTTCTCAATATAATCATCTTTCTTCTGATTTGGTGTCAAAAGGGATAAAATCTCTTTTTCAGACAATCTGACGGCGCTGTTTTCGATAAAGGCATGAACATAATAGTAGCTGCTTTTTAAAAAGTCGTTACATATAACCCTCTTTCCTATTTTTTTAAAGGCATAACTCACAGCTCCGGAACCGCTAAAGGCATCAAAAATTGAATCACAGGGTGGTAAATATTCTATTATCCATTTTACTAACTTTTGCTTAGAGCCTAAATATTGAGTCTGTGGGATTTTTTTATGTATCGTACTATCGGTATAAAGTTCAAGTTGTCCAACCATGGCTGTCCCCTGCTAAAGTTTTTTTGTTGTAGATACGCTCCATGAAATCTTATGTTTTATAACCTGCTGGATTTTTACAAGTTCGGCATATGATAACTTTCTTCCTAAGGTTTTTTCAAATTTTTCAGTGCGTATCCTCATTTTTTCAATTGTACCATTTATTAATAAGTCATGTACTTTTTTGAACTCCTTTTCAAATATAAAGGCTTCTTTGTGATTGACAGCATCTAATCCCCAATCACTTTCAATATACTTCTTGATGTTCCTCAACTCATTCAACAGTGTCAGAATATCTTCAGTAAGTGCCAGATATTTTTTTCTTGCTCTATCTAATTTTATTAAGGCATTGCCTTCTATAAGACCGACATTTTCTTCATAGGCAAGCCGTATAGCATCAATATCAAAGGGTAGTTCCTCATTATCTGTAAAGCCTATTATTATCAAACTAAAGTTCTTCAGGTGGGGATTGCTGATTACATTCTGCGTTCTGTATCTCAGAAAATCATGGACATCTTTGTCCTTAATCTTTCCACTACTTGAACCCATAGAACGGCTTTTCTTTGCTATTTTTCATCAAATATTACATTAAAACCTTCATTAAAGACATCTGTGACAACACCTCTGGCAAGTTTTATATTTGGACGAGGGTTCATGCCAAAGCGTTTTAAAATCAGGGCAGAATACTCTGCACAAAGGTTATGGTCATCAATTGGCATGTTCTCTGGAATCTCAATAGAATCAATCGCCAATTCTCCTGATATTTCCTTTCTGATTTCTTTAGTTCCCAGCATTTCACCACTTAATTCTCTTGCCTTCTCTGTTAGCATTTGAATCTCCTTTGCAAATTTTGAAAAACTGGCATGGAATATCTCATTATACTCTTCATTGATATGGTATCTATACACTCCGTCCCGCTTTTCTCTTTTTGTGGTATTAAGTTCATTTTCTCTACTCCAGCCGCTTATAAATATCTTCACAGAATCATAGTTTATCATTGATTTAAGCGTTATTTCAGTATGAGAGAGTCCTGTATTCTCTTTAATTAAATAGGTCAAATAAACGACAGGTAAGTAGCCAGGGTCTAAATAAAATAATCTTTGAAAAAGTTCACGCTCTTTTAGAGTTAATTCAAAATACCTACTCCTTTCAGATGCGGTAGGTTGTTTCAGTAATTCAATACCCATCTTTGTTGTTTCAACCGGATCATTATCTCTGACCTTAAAATCCATGATAGGCAGGTTATGAGGCAGAATTTCATTTCCGTCTTTGTCAAAGGTTCTTATCAGTCCAAGGTATACAGCAGTTTTTACATAGTATCCTATTGTCTTTCTCGATGATATTCCAGCATATTTCTGTTTTTTGAAATACCAGTGATTTTCGAGTGTCTTTACCAGCGATACAAAGGTGCTTTTTCCTTCCATGTCTCTCAATGTCTGCACCGCATCGCTTACCAGCTTAAGTTCTGTGGCTCTTGGAATATGGGCAACACTTTTGCCAATATCAACCTTTGGCATATACTCCCCCTTAAGATAAATTTATTATAGACACCATTTTCTTGTCCCATTAAATTTTTCATACCTAAATTTTCTTTTTAATATCCCTTCTATATCAGGTATCAATATATTTTCTAACTCAAAGATGCCATATTTAAAAAGACTTGGTATTAGTGCCTGATAAACTTCTGATGTGGTTACACTCTTTTTTTGAGATATTATTTTTTCTGCCATCCCTAAAATTATTATTTTAATATTCTTACCATTGTTATGTCCATTTTTAGATAAAGAGTACCCCTCATTTTTCTTCTGGAAACTATAAATGAAATCTCCCAAAAGACTTCCGTGTCTTCTCTGATAAAGGGTATTAGTATAATGTTCAATAGGTTCTTGATAAACTATGCCGTTATCAGGCAAATAAAAACCAGCCCGTTTTGCAGACCTTACCAATGCTGTCCATACAGAACTTTCTTTATTATTAAAAGTCATTACCATCCACCCATTCGGTTTTAGAACCCTATAGCATTCTTTGAAAATATTAAATAACAACTCTTCATATTCTCTATCGCCTTTCTTCTGGTAATCGTTTTTAATAGCCTCTTCCCTGCTGTCTATAAGTCCTTTTATGTCAAACAAATCTTTTAGCCATACAGTCCAGAAATTGCACAGCTCGCTATACATCACATTACCGCCATAAGGAGGGTCTGTTACAATTGCAACAACTGAATTATCAGGTAAAGGAAGTTTAGTTGAAGATTGATTAAGGAGAAGTGCAGTTGCTTCTTTTTTCAGGTCTTCAAAATTTGTTGCTTCTTTATAATAAGAGCCAATTTCTTTGTTTGAATATGTCTTACCCCTTAATCCCCACTGAAACCTCTTTTCAAACTGGTCCCAAACATTCAACTCATAATACCGATTAGGCATCCAGTAGGCGTGAATAGCCCAGCCATGCCCTGTATCAACACTCATCTTTGTTATCCATGCTAATGTTGAAGTAAAAATATTTAACATAAAATATCTCAACCTCTTATCTTTTATCTGCCTTATGGATGTAAAAAGGATTGAGGATGATAGGAGATTTCTCTTTGTTAAGAAATCGCAAAACCTCTCTATCCTTTGATTGTATGGTCTTCTTAAATCATATTCCTGCGGCATTTTATCTTTTGGATACCACAACTTTTTCTCTTTTATGGCTCTGTCAAAGTCTTTTTCAATTTTCTCTATCAATGTAATATCAGAGGATGATGGGGTCTTTTTTCCCTTATATCCGCAATTATCACAAGCAACAAAAGAGTTAATCACCACATCTTCACCCCTCAAAGCATCAGATGTAAGAAAATCCCCTTTACAATTTTTACATTTATACTTTCCCGGTCTAAGTTTTTGACTATCCGAGGCAATATTTTTATCATCACACGATGGGCAGATAAAAACATTACTCCATTCCACCCAGATTAACTCTGCTGATTTTTTACATCTTGGGCATGAGGTTTTGTATAACTGTTTAATCTCATTTAATACTTCAGTTCTTATAACATTAAAGGTTCTTTTAATTTTCTCAAGGTTTAAATCCATTATCTCGCTTCTTGTAATGAAGGTAGCCATCGGGTTCAAATCAACTCCAACAGCCTTCCTCCTGAGCCGCAATCCCTCAACAACAGTAGTTCCGCCTCCACAGAAGGGGTCCAAGATAATATCTCCTTCTTTGGAGTAGTGAGAGATTAGATAATTGAAAACATTATACGGCCGTCTTGCAAAATACCTGTGCATTCTATAAACAGGTGAATGAGGTTTGGCTTTAATAGAGTGCTGAATCGGGTTTATGTCAGAGAGGCTGTCTGTTTTTAAATTTATTTTGTCCACAAGTTCTTTTTTATCAAAATAGCCATAAAGGGAAAGTTGCTCTTTGACTAATAAGCATGAGCTATTAGTCTTACAGTCATAACACCCACCAGTAATAGTTTTACAATCCTTATAATCTTCGGCTATTAAATAGTCTTTAGCTTTTTTAACAGTAGAGGACTTCATAACTTATTTCTTCACCACTTTTACTATTTGTAAATATACTTATAATCTCTGGTATTGGATTCAAATGTCGCCTTGATTTTGTGACCCACCAAGTGTTAAAGGGCAAGAGAGCCTCCTATTCTATTCTTTCTTACTAATCTTCTTATAAATCCATTGGATACCTAAAATTACAAGAACAACACCAAGAACTACTCCACTTTTCAGAATAAACCAACTAATATCATTCCAGTTTGATAATCTTCCTGCTCCATTATCTTGAATAAATATGTAAGCTATAACCACTATTAAAATAACGAACAGTATGGATTTTCTACCAATCTGACTCATTATGTACTTATAGCTTTTTCTATTATCTCACCCTCCCATACACAAATTGCCTTCCGCCCTCTGATGAAGTCTCCTCTGCTCTTGTAACGAGATATTTTTTGTAAAGGTTTAATAGTCTTGTAGCAGCGGTGTTGAGTTCAAGGTTGAGTTCATCTGCCAATTCTTTTGCTGTGAGTTTGCCCCTTTCATTTACCAAATCAAATACCTCTCTGAGATGGTTGGCAATAAAGCCAATTATCTCCAATTCTCTTTCTTTTGCAGGCTGAAGCCTGCGGCTACCCTTGTGAGTAAGTCCCTCAGTTACGGTTTGTTTTAAAAGGGCTATTTTTTTCTTTTCTAATGCCACATGAATATTTTCCTCCTGTGTGGGATTTAAGTCAGTAAGAACAATAAACCTTTCTCCGTATTCACCACTGAGAAGCCTTGATACGAGTTTGGCAATGATTTCATCGGCACAGGAGTAATCAATAATCCCTATCTTTGAAAAGTCTAAGTATATAACCTCTGCCTTCTCCAATTCCTTTTCAATCCTCTCCCGTATAATTCTTCCTGTCTCTCTGGTAACAAGGTTTGGAGAGCCATTACCAATTTCTTCTTTAATTATCTGATATAGGTCTATGATAACTGATGTCATATAAATTTAGTTATTCAGCTGAATCAGTTGAAATATAACAAACCGAAATAGGCTTGTCAAAAAAATTTATGAAAAATTAGCTAATTCCCCCCTCACCCCCCAATAAATACTTCGTGGGCAGGCTCTAACCCTCTC
>JACQQJ010000013.1 GCA_016207035.1 Nitrospinota bacterium
ACTTGAACCCTCAACCACTGGAGCCACAGTCCAGTGCTCTAACCAGTTGAGCTACGCTCACCATTGCAATTAAATTAACCCAAGTTTAATCCCTATGTCAAGGTTTAATCTAACCTAACCTGAAAGATAAAAAGGATTGAAAACTATTTTAAATTAAGATATATTGAGGGCGGTTATTGTAGTATAAAAAAGGATAAGACAAATAAAACATAACGAATTAACCAAGAAATTGAGGGGCATATATCAGAGGTTATAGTAAGGAGCAAAATTTATGAGAAAGAAATCTGACAACATATATCAATTCAAGATAATTTTAAAAAAAATTAAACCTGCTATTTGGCGTCGCGTACAGGTTCCAGAGACTTACACTTTTTGGGATTTACATGTAGCTATTCAGGATTCGATTGGATGGACAGACACACACTTACATCATTTTGAGATAGTTAACCCATCAACAGGCATGAGAGAAGAAATCGGGATTCCAGATGAGGACTTCATTGATACTGCTATACTTGCAGGGTGGAAGCAGAAAATAGCCAATTACTTCTCGAATGAAAATGATAAGGCAGAATATATTTACGATTATGGCGATAATTGGGAGCATAGGATAAAACTGGAGAAGATACTTCCTCGCGAAGAAGGTATTAAATATCCGATTTGCATTGACGGTGCAAGAGAATGTCCACCAGAAGATTGTGGAGGTCTATGGGGATATGAAGATTTTTTAAATGCAATCATGGATCCTGCACATGAAAGACACGAAGAATTTTTGGACTGTGCTGGAGGAGATTTTGATGCAGAAGGATTTGATAGAGAGGAAATTGTTTTTGATGATCCTAAAAAAAGATTGAAATATATACTGACAGGATAAAAGAAAAAGTTGTTTGTCTATCAAATCACTCGTGTGGACAGGCTATTGCCCGCCGCACAATTCAGCTGTTAATCCAGTGTTAATTCCATCTGAAAATTGACCCCCCTTAAAGTTATGATTTCCTTCCCTGAGGGTAGAGACACCTGCAGGCAAGCAGATGCAATATGACTGGAAGGTCAGTTCTAATCTGGCAAAGCGTTAAAACTACCAGAAAATCAGGCTCCCATCCTTGATGACAATGCTTTTAAAGAGCCACCTGTCGTCCTGAAGTTTTCCTTCCCATATTCTTGAAACATTCTTGCTGTGAACCAGTTTTATCTGGTATATAACTTTCTTGATTTTTCCACCAAGGTCTGGGGCTGTTTCTTTGTTGGTGTATTCCACATCCACCTCCACATATGCATCTATCTTCTTTTTTGGAGATAGATGAGATGGCTTCTCTATATCTTCCACCATTTCTATTGATGCTATTTGAAACCTCATATCTTTAATAAAAAGAAATTTTGCTGACCATTGATCCACTAAATTAGCTGTGGGTTGGGCATCCTCAAAGGAGGCCTTCTGCTCTTTATATACCTGCTTTAACCGGAGTTCTACATCTGTGGCGTTATTAGCTGACAGTGCTACCTTTTTTTGAGAAGGGGCGTGATATTCATAAATGATGTCAAAATCCCCTGTAATCACAGCCTCAATAAATCTCTCTGCACCCTTATTTATAGCCCTTTCTTTTGCTGTCAGGAAAAGGTAAATACTGACCCCCAATATGATAGTGCCTGCAACTATTATTACAACTCTTCTTTTTTTTGCTGGTATCACCATATTATAGTCGGATAGAACCAGTGACCCATCATCCATTGATTTTTATTCAGGTTGGGCAGAACATTTCTATCCTTAAAGGCCTCAGGGGGGATTCCCATCCTGATGCCTCTGGAGAGATTGTGACAGCTGTTGCATCCCAGGGTAGGTGAATTGTAAGCTCCGACATAGAGAAGCGAGGTAAATATGGCAAAAATTAGTGTTACAACTATACCAGTGATAAGCCCTTTCATCGCTCTATTATTCATTATTCTATCCCATATAACACGAAATCCCCTTTCCATAGGAGCGTTCTCCTCTACTTCCTCCTCTTCTGTTTCCTTACCCCTGAAAAAATATGGGAGAAAGGCAAAACCTACGAAAAGGAACAGGGGGAGATAAATAGACAACATTGGTATTATATCACCTCTGTAGTACATAAGGGGTAGCAACAGGATGAGGAAATACCACTCCGGAGAAGGGATATATTCACCTTCCAGTGGCATTGGAATAATCTCAGGGTCCTCAGAAGGTATCGTAATATAGGTTGCCAGTACGATGAGCACTATTATAAATGGAATAGCTATCAACGCATGCCTTGACATATATCTGAATATTCCCCTGACCCTTAATAAAGTTAAGAAGTGATAATCGATAAGGATCAGTGAGATAATAGGAAGTATCAAGATATGTATTACAAAGTATCGTGAAAGTGTGAAGCTTTCAATGAAGAAAGATTTCAGGGTAGGTCCTATAACCGGAATAAACTCGGAATAATTTGGTATCATCTCCATAAACCAATACCCCTTCCATTCCCATGGGAGTATAATACCTGTCACCACAAGGAGAAAGAGTGGCAGAAGAAAAAGGACACCGGTAAGCCATGATACCCTCTTCTTTCTGTGCAGAAAGTCTTTTCTCAGGGTACACCTGATAGTATGGAGAAGGACTGATAGAAAGATGGAAAAGGCTATCCATCTATGAAGGTTCCGTATAAGGCTGCCTCCATAAACCTTATTTGTAATATACTGCACACTCTTATATGCATTAGAGAGGGTTGGGTCGTAATAAAATATAAGAAATATACCGGTGGTTAGCTGGAGGATAAGGATAAGAAAGGATAGACCTCCAAAATAATGCCTCCAGTGTACCTTAGGAAGAACCATTTATCCTCATGATGTCCTCAGGGATGCTCCTTATTTTCTTCGTCACATGGACAAAGTCCTAATCAGGTTCAATATATGCCGCGCCTCTTGAAGAATAAGAAACCGCTTTTGGGATTAAAAAAATATAGGAAAAAAATGGGGAGATGTCAAGCTAAAAATGGCTGAATAGATATAGGAAATTTGATAGGGAGTTGCAGAGAAAAAACCAGGAAATAAGAAAAATGACAACCAGGATACCTGTTTTTAATTACACCAATCCTGTCCCTGATAGATTCATTCGGGGACCTATTTCGTTTTTATCCTAATTTTAAAAGTCCTCGTTAACAGGATATGGACTAAAATCTTTAGGCTCAAGGGCACATATGCAATCATCAGCCGTTGGGATATAGTCATTATAAATACTATCCCGGTTATATGCTGGCCTTGTAAAGTTGATCACTCTTTTTAAGCATATATATACCATTAACTATAAGTAAGACTACCTTTTTGCAACACCAATTACCTATCCTATCCTCTCTTTAAATTTCAGGGAAAAGTCTTGACTGTGATACTTCCCTTTTAATAGACTTCTGGTATGAATATACTCTTTTTTTTAGCAAAGAGATTCATTGCAGGTGAGACCTTTGAACGGGCTAAGGAGGTTGTAAAGAGACTTAATGATATGGGTTTCTCTGTTACACTGGATATACTTGGTGAGAGTGTAAAAAATAAAGGACAGGCAGAGAGGGCGAGAGATTCATATATTGAGCTTTTAGGAAATATATATAAACTCTCTCTGAATTCTCATATCTCCCTGAAATTAACCCAGATGGGACTTGATATAGATGATTCTTACTGTTATGAGAATGTCGCTGGGATTGTAAAGACTGCTCATGAGTATAAAAATTTTGTAAGGATAGATATGGAGGGTTCTCAGTATGCCCAGAGGACTATTGATATTTTTGAAAAGGTGCATAAGGATTATCCTGATAATGTAGGGATGGTAATCCAGGCATATCTCTACCGAAGTAAGGATGACGCAGCTCATTCAATAGAAAAGAGGTATCGTATAAGGCTATGCAAGGGTGCATATAAAGAGCCTCCGGATATTGCCTATCCCAATAAAAGAGATGTGAATAAAAACTTTGAAGAAATTATGAAGGAACTTCTTTTAAAGGGGAACTATCCTGCAATTGCCACCCACGATGAAGGATTGATTGATAGTGCAAAATTATTTACAGGGGAAAATAACATATCCAAGGATGAATTTGAATTCCAGATGCTCTATGGAATAAGGAGGATGCTTCAGGAGAAATTACTCAGGGAAGGGTACAGGGTACGAATCTATGTCCCCTATGGAACACACTGGCTCCCTTATACTATCAGGAGGGTAAGGGAGAGGAAAGAAAACCTCTGGTTTGTCCTTAAAAATATATTCCGAAGATGATTTACACTAATTCTGAAAAACAATCCTGCAGATTTATCTGTGTAATCTTCCTCTTGATTCATATTATTATCTTTCCCTTTCTGCTACCTGTAGTTGAAGGACTCGAAAATGAAGGTCTTGATAAATTACCCATACAGATTAATTCTATCCCTTTAAAAGATAGGGATAATGTTAAAAAGATTACTGAGGAAAAAACTTCATTTCTTAACTGGAGAGACGAAGAGATTAAGACAGGTGCCGGTATTTTTAATTATATTTTAGACAGACCTGAATTTACCCCCACAATCTTAACAGAGCTTGATATTGCAAACTATCAAATTGAGGGGGAGGGAAAAATCCTTCATTTTGATGATGGAGAGGGAATGACGGGTGAGTTAAAAATGCTGTATAAAAGAGGTAATGAAAGGATGTATCAGGGGACCTACCTGTATACAGCAGGTATTGGCGTTCCTTTAAGATTATCAGGGGAATGGGTATCAGTATTAAAATATAACGAGAAAGGGGAAGAATTAGGGATTGACATAGACCTTTATTTAAAATCAGGGGATAGTGGACTGGGCAGGGTGACTAAAGAGATCCCCATTATTATTGAGTCTATAATGTTTGAAAGAATAAATTTCTATATAGATTCGCTGAGGGAACTCTCTGAATTGATTCAGAGTGAGCCAGACGATGTGTATGATAGGTTAAAAGAGAGCAGAGAGATAAGTAAAAAGGAGTTAAAGGAGTTAGAGACGAATTTTAAGAAATGGAAAGGCACGAAGAGAAAATAAGTCTTAAATTGAAGGTAATATTTTTTTTAGTAACCTTAATTTTAAGCAGCTGCACCACAGGGATGTCTACCCGTACTCTGCCGTATACTACTCTACCACTCCCTACACTCACCATAGAAGATGGGCTTAAAGGTTTGAAGATTGCTTTAGTCTTATTTGATGTAAAAGATATAAAGTTTTCTGGTGGCCATTATAAAGGTCTTATGCAGATAAATCAGCCCTGGGATTTTATGCATTATCAGGAAAAGAAAAATGCTTTTTATGCAGGGCTGTCTGAAACTGCAAGATATGCCATAGGTGATGAATTTATAAGACAGGGCTTAGATGTCATTGTGACTGATGGGAAAGATATGAACCGCCTGAAAGGTCTGGATATAATCATTACAGGGAGGATTACCCAGATTGAAATGAATACATATGGACATGGAACAAAAGAGGGTTTTGGGTCAATAGGAGATTACTGGGAGGCTAGGGTTATTTTAGAAAATGTCACCATCTACAATGCACGAGATGGTGACATTCTCTGGATTGGGGTTTTAGAAAAATACTGTAAACTGCCAAATGGTCCTGAAGGATTGGACTGGACAATATTTGAGGCCGTTTCAAAATTCTTGCAGGTATCTATTAAACAGAAGGACTATGAAGACTATTTTCAAAAGAGGAAGGATATAACACCTGTGGAGATTGCCGCAAGACTTTCAGCAATTGAGATGATAAAAAAACTGAAACCAATTAACCAATAAACCTCATTTAATTTTTTTATTTAACGGAAGTCTGTAAGGTGCATTATATTATGCCTTCTTCGGAAGTTCGGTGGAGGCTACAGTTTTAAGGCAGGCATTTTCCCCTTTATTGATTTAACATGGTATATATTCATAGCCCCTTCTTTTCCCTTTACCTGAATCTGTTTAAGTTTTTCAGCCTCCAATTTTATCCCTTTGAGTTCCCTGTATGTCTTCTCTGTAATTAATATCTGTCCACCCTGGGCTATCCCCTCTAATCTACTGGCAATATTTACCTCATTTCCTATTACCGTATACTCCATCCTTTTTTCAGAGCCTATGTTTCCTGCAACAACACTACCGGTATTTATTCCTATACCAACAGAGAGTTCTATATAACCCCTTTTCCTTTTCTTTTTGTTAAGCTCCCTCAGTCTATCCCTCATCTCAAGTGCTGCTGCTACCCCCCTGATTGCATGATCTTTATAATCAATAGGTGCGCCAAATATCGCCATCAAACCATCACCTATGAATTTATCAAGTGTGCCTCCATATTTAAAAATAATATCAATCATTTCTGCAAAATACTCATTCAGTAAATCTACAATATATTCCGGTGTTTTAGCCTCTGTAATCTCTGTAAATCCTCTGATATCAGAGAAGAGGATTGTCACATTCTGCCTTCTGCCGCCAAGTGATACAGTCTTTGATTTATTCATTATTTCATCTACAACCTGTGGTGATAGGAACCGCTGATATATGCCCCTCTTCCGTTCCTCCTCCCGTATACTTTCATAGAGTTTTGCATTTTCTATTGCTATGGCAGCATGACAGGCAAAGGTATTTAAAAGCCCTTCATCCTCCTTTGTAAACGGGAGACTTTCATGTTTATTTATCACCTGAATTACCCCTATCATTTTTTCCTTTAATAAGAGGGGGACACAGATTATTGACCTCGTCTTAAATCCGGTCTTTTCATCTACCTTTGGATTAAATCGAGGCTCCCTTCCCACATTATTAACAATCATTGGTTTTCCAGTCTTTGCAACCCATCCAGCAATCCCTTCACCAACATTAAGTCTTATCTTTTTAACAGTTTTGCCCTTTTCGCCAAGAGCGACTCGAAAAATGAGTTCTCTTTTTTCTTCGTCAAGGAGGAGGACGGAGCTTGCCTCTGCTTTCATCACCTGTGTGGCATTTTCCATTACTACATTCAGGAGTGGGTCTAGGTCGAGTATGGAATTTATATTTCTGCTGACCTCTGAAATTGTATTCAGTTCTTTGATCTTTTTAATTAATGTGTCAAAAAGATGGGCATTCTCTATTACTATGGATATGTTATTAGCAAGGGTTTTCAGTAAACGGAGGTCGTCATCAATAAACAGGTCATTCGATTTTTTATTTATTACTTCTAAGATACCTATTATCCTGTTTTTTACCAGGAGTGGGGTGCAGAGTATATTATGGGTTTCGTATTTTATTTCACGGCTTATTGAGCCTTTGAATCTCTTATCCTTTGTGACATCATTGGCAATAACTGGTTTTTTATTTTTAAAAACCCATCCAGCAATCCCTTCCCCTGCCTTTAGTTTGTATTTCTTTATCTCCTCTGCCTTTTCTCCCTTTGTAACCCTGAATTCTAAAAGCCCTGTATCTTCATTTTGTAAAATAACTGACCCTGCATCTGTATGCATTACCGTGATAATAAGGTCCATCATGGTATCCAGAATCCTGTTAAAATCAAAGGGAGATATAGCTACCTGGCTTACCTGCTGGAGAATCTTTAATTGAAAATCCCTGAGCCTTGCAATATTTCCATAAAATACCCCCTTTTTCAAAATAACCCCTCCTGTATTTTACCTGATTATATTAAACCTTCAATAATTGTACGCATACATCCTTTATTGGAAGTCTGTAAAATTTTTCATATAGTAATACCATTATACAAAAATATCAATAGGATTTTTATTGAAATTAATGGAAGTGAAAAGGTATTTAGAGGGTTGCAATCTTTAAGATAACTAAATGTGGTAGTTTACTCCTTCAGTTTGGATTGTAACATATGGGTAAACCACCACAATTAATCTTTAAGTATGAAGGGCTCTACGCATTCAAAAAACCTTAATTTGGGGGTAAAGTTTATTAATGAGAAGATTTTGCCTCTGTTTTTTCTTCCTGTATGAACAAACTAAGTCCCTGTGCTTTCATAAGGATATTATCAAGGGTAAAGAAATATACAACACAAATAGCAGCTGCAACCAAGAAAGTAACTATTGTTTTCATATCTTACCTCCATTTATTTACATTCTATCTTCAATCTTCAATAATGAATTTAGTGATGGGAAGCAACGCCGTGTGAATATATTACTAACCACCAGAAGTATACAAGAACTAAAACTGATACGGTATAAAAAATAATTGGACCAGCCTTTTCTTTCATATCTTATCCTCCTCTTTTTTTGAATTTGTTAAAA
>JACQQJ010000116.1 GCA_016207035.1 Nitrospinota bacterium
ATTATATATAATTTATAATACCCCCGTTAGAAAGCCTGTTCCTTTAAGGCATAGATGCCATAAATTATAATTCATTATTCCTTGAAGTCAATTCAACCGCATTTTTTAAAATTCTCTATTTTCTTAATGACTTTATCTGCCTTTTTTGGTAGTCTTTTTTCTGAAAAGATGGATAGCAAAATTATTTTTATATGGATATAAGTTGTAAAAGTTGCAGCGCCCGTTACAGAATTGATGATTCTAAAATCCCCGATAAGGGTGCAAAGATCAAATGTCCGAAGTGTGGGACAATTGAGCTGATTAAAAAGGAATCATCACCTCCGCCTGTAGTGTCAACTCCCCCTGTAAAGGAAAAGCCTGTCCCCGAAGTCACCAATCGGGGAGTGGATGTCCCTCTACAGACTCCCCTCCTCTCATTTGAATCTCAATTAAAAAATATTCAGAGGGTAATCTTTCAGGATGAAGGCACAGGAGAAATCCCATCAAAAATAAAAGACAGTTTTGGCGAGATGCTTAAATCGTATCAGGCGTTAAAAAAAGATTTCTCAAGGGTGGAGAAATCAAAAAAAGAGATGGAGACACTTGTAGAAGTTGGAAAAGCGATCAACTCAGTCCTCGACATGAATAATCTCCTCAACCTCATAATGGATATGGTAATTAAGGTTGTTGGTGCCGAACGCGGATTTCTTATGCTCAAAGACAAGGATACCGGAGAGCTGATATTTAAGGTAGCAAGAAATATGGATGCAGAGCTTAAGGATAAGGCAATGTTCACCATAAGCAGTGGTATTACAAGTCAGGTGGCAAAGGATGGGAAGGCAATCATCTCTACCGATGCAAAGAGCGATGAGCGTTTCTCTACTCAGGCAAGCGTAATGGACTATAACCTGCGATCATTGATGTGTGTGCCATTAGAGATAAAGGATGAGGTAATCGGGACAATCTATGTAGACAACAGAATGGTTGCCGGGGCATTCACAGATGAGACACTTACTCTGATCTCCTCGTTTGCCAACCAGTCTGCAATTGCAATAGAAAATGCCCGCCTCTATGAAAATGTAGCTAAAGAGACGAAGATAAGGTCAAATCTCCAGAGATACCTCTCTCCAAATATTGTGAATGACATAATGACTAAGAAGGAAAAGCTTGTCCTTGGCGGTGAACGGGTGGAATGCAGCGTTCTCTTTACCGATATCTGCGGTTTTACCTCGATGTCCGAAAAACTTCCTCCTGAAAAAATAGTTCAGACCCTGAACGAATATTTTTCCGCGATGACAAAAATAATCTTTGAAAATGATGGAACCCTTGACAAATTTATAGGGGATGCCATTATGGCGAGTTTTGGAACACCGATATTCAATCCACACTCGGCGCGGAATGCTGTCAATGCCGGACTTGATATGCTGAAGAAACTCCAGGAGCTCCAGAAGAATTGGGAGTCCGAGGGGAGGCCTTCATTCAAAATCAGAATCGGCATTAATACAGGTGAAGTTGTTGCAGGAAACATCGGTTCACCTGACAGAATGGATTATACGGTTATCGGGGACAATGTCAATCTGGCATCGAGGCTTGAGTCAAATGCCAAACCCATGACTGTTCTGATAAGCGATTCCACGTATGTAAAGATTAAAGATATAGCCACTGTCAATCCAAGGGACCCCATCATGGTCAAAGGAAAATCCATGCCCATCCAGACCTATGAAGTAACGGATATCAGGATACCTTCGGAGGAAAAGGCGAAGGTTCAAAGACAGTTCGTCAGAAAAGATGTCTCTCTATTTGCGACCTTCAAAATCCCTCCTGGCACAAAAACAAATCAATGTATCATCCAGAATATAAGCGGAGGAGGGGTGCTTATGAGCACCAGAATCAGCGCATCTGTCGGAGAAAAGATTTTGCTCGGTTTTACGCTTCCGGATCAGAGCAAGTTTGATAATATTGAGGGAAAGATCGTTATGGCACGTCCTTTTAAGGATGAGCATTCAAACACATTTCTAAAAATGGGAATAGAATTTACCCCCCTCAGCGATGCAAACTTTAAGAGTATCTCCAATTTTTGCACATCTTCCGAAACACAGTCTGAAGCACCTCTGTCTCACTAATCAGTTCGACATGAGACTATCGAAGGATACGATATAATTGATATTTTAAGGACATTTCTATTTTGCATTGACATTTATACCTAAAAATCTTGACGATTTAATATCATGATACTATGATGTTATACATAGCAATATAAATTGGAGGTAAATTATGTCTACAAACATTGCGACTAATATCAGACTTCCAGAAGAGATATTAAAGATACTTAAATATAAGGCAATAGAAGAAAAAAAGAGTGTAAGCCAACTTATACGAGAGGCGATAGAAAAATCTCTTGCCACTCATATTCCACCTGAAAAATATGAGAAAGACCCTTTTAATGATATTATTGGAATTGCAAAATCAGGCATAAAAGATGGCTCTACAAAACATGACCACTATCTATATGGAAAAAGAAAATGAAGATATTTATAGATACTGGAGCATTTATAGCCCTAACTGATGCAGATGATAATAATCACAATACAGCTAAAGCCTTCTATAAAAGTGTTGCTGAGAAAGGAGTAAGATTTGTTACATCAAATTTCGTTATTTGCGAAACAATAAACTATCTCAGGGCAAGAATATCACATGATATATCTGTATCTTTCAGAGAAAGCCTAAAAATGAGCAATTTTATAGAAATAGTTACTGTTACCCCTTATATAGAAGAGTCAGCTTTCAATATTTTCAAACAATATACTGACAAAGATTTTAGTTTCAAAGACTGTGTTAGTTTTTCAATTATGAAATCTATTAAATTAAATAAGGCATTTGCTTTCGATAAACATTTTGAACAGTATGGGAATTTTATAAGATTGCCGCAAAAATAATTAATTCACAATAAAACGTCCAACACTTTCTACAAGGTTTGTAGTGGCTATAAGTATCCCCTAAAACTTTAGATAACGATGGTTTTATTATCTCAAAAAACTCATCCTCTCTTAAATCGAATGTATTCTGCCTAATGCCTCACTTATGGGTGGAACAGGACTGTCATTCCGAACGAAT
>JACQQJ010000014.1 GCA_016207035.1 Nitrospinota bacterium
ATGTATGTATAATAAAGAAGTTTATATCAGGCTTCTTGATATAAGCGAATAGATTATATGAAATTTTTGGTAATTCTTTTATTCTAAAGAGGTAAGTAATATTGTCACCAGGTCTGAAAAAATTAATCTGTCCTGAATGCGGTCATGAAATAAAAGAGTACAGGAATCCTTTTCCTACTGTGGATATTATTATTGAATGTGAAACCCCTGTTGGAGAAAAGGGTATCATTCTTATTTTCAGAAAAAAGGAGCCGAGAATGTGGGCAATACCCGGAGGCTTTGTGGATTATGGAGAATCGTTAGAGGATGCTGCTGTAAGGGAGGCATTTGAAGAGACATCGTTGAAAGTAGTGCTGATCAGACAATTTCATTCATACTCAGATCCCAATCGAGACCCGAGGCAGCATAATATCTCTATAGTATTTATTGCAAGGGCTCAAGGTATTCCCACTGCTGGAGACGATGCTGAAAAGATAGGCCTCTTTAATATGCATAATTTACCTGATGAATTGGCATTTGACCATGCAATTATACTGAACGATTATTTTCAAAAAAAGTATTAGAATGCATACCTATCTGTTAGATTGATAATAAGAATAAATTCTCAAGATGCTCCTTTCCACGATGGCGACATCTGTCTTACCCTCTTTACAATAAGGGGCAGGATTTCCATGAGATAATCCACATCTTCCATAGTATTTTCTCTCCCAAAGCTAAACCTCACTGAACCACGAATAATTTCACGGGGGATACTCATAGCAATAAGGACATGTGAAGGCTCAAGTGTCCCTGATGTGCATGCAGAACCAGTGGATACTGCCACTCCGGACAAATCCAGATTCATAGTAACAGCCTCCCCCTCAATAAAATTAAAACTCATATTCAGTGTAGCAGGGAGTCTCTTTGCCGGATGACCATTCAATTTCACATAGGGTATATTTTCCATTATAAGATTCTCAAGTCTATCCCTGAGACCAATGAGACGGGCTGATTCATCCTTTAAGGTATCTAATGCTATTTCACATGCCTTTCCAAATCCTATAATCCCGGCTACATTTTCAGTCCCTCCCCTTCTCCCCTTCTCCTGATGTCCGCCATGTATGAGGGGGTGCATCTTCTTTACAGCCTTTCTTATATAGAGCGCACCAATCCCTTTTGGTCCATACAATTTATGTGCAGATATTGACATAAGGTCAGCACCAAGTTCATTTACATTCAGAGGCACTTTTCCGAGACTCTGAACAGCATCCGTATGCAGTGCAATACCTTTACTCCTTGCAATTTTGCTTATCTCCTCAACCGGTTCAATAGTTCCAACTTCATTATTGGAATGATGAATTGAAATTAAGATAGTATCACCCTGTATTGCATTCTTTACATCAGATGGATTCACCATTCCATATTCATCAACAGGCAGATAGGTAACACGATAACCATTTTTTTCAAGGTATCTGCAGGTATCAAGGACTGCATGATGCTCAATCGATGATGTAATGATATGTCCACCGCCATTTATCCTGTTAGCCCATACATAAGACTTAATAGCAAAATTATCAGATTCACTTCCCCCGGCAGTAAAAACAATCTCTGAAGGGTCAGCCCCTACAGCATAAGCCACTTTTTCCCTTGCCTCATCTATCTTAACCCTTACCTTTCTGCCGAATTGATGAATGCTGGATGGATTGCCAAAATCCCCCTTAAGGAATGGCATAATTTCATTCAATACCTCTGGATGCAAGGGCGTTGTTGCATTATTATCAAGATATACCTTTCTTGACATGGTATTACTCTATTGACATCAAATTAAAAACTCCTGTCTGCCGTGCTTGCTGCACAGGCAGGACTGTCTGCCGACAGGCAGGTTTGTAACAGCCCATCAAAAATCACTCTTTAATAACCAGGCAGACCTGTCAGTCCGGCAGGCTGATAAAAATATCACAACAACCAATATCAAAATGTCGTTTCATAGATAACTGCTAAATCATATCCTTATTATAATCAGTTTCTCATCGTCAATTGCCCTTGCATGAACAGTTGTTGTTACAGTATCACATTTCCTTTTATAACGGACAGGTATCTCCCTGTCCTTTGGTGCATCACTATACCTTACTGCAATCTGAGATGTAATAGGTATCAACTCATCTTTTATCACACCCCTCAAAACTACCAACGGCCCTTCATAACCATCTACAGTAAACAAATAATCATCATTTTCAGATAATCTCTCCAGCCTCTCATTCTCTGACTGATCTCTTCCGACAATTATCTTACAATCTTTGTCAACCCTGAAATGCCTTCCTACCCTCAAAAGCCTTGTATCTCTGACATCAGGTATTACTGAATAATGTATCAGGTCCTTCATCCTCCTGGCAAAGTTATATTCTGTGAGAAGACAGCCCCCCGATGCACAGGGATAATCATGTATACCCATCTCCTCAGCCAGTTCCATCTGAGGCCTTCTCGACCTTCCAACTAAATTGAGAAGACGCTCCCTGTCCACAATCCCTTCTTTTTCAGGAATGGTAGGTTCAAAATGCCTTGCTGAAAGGGGTCTCAAGATAAGCCCTTTTAACCCACTATCTCTTTCAATTAAATTCATGGCATCCCTCCTCTGGGACATGGGGCGCTGTCCAAGAACCTCTCCTGTAAAAATAAATGATGCACCTTCCTCAACCATAATATCTTTTGCCTTCTTAAACATCATTATCCTGCAATCAAGACATGGATTAAGATTCCTGCCGTACCCGTGTTTAGGGTTTGCAACCATATCAACATATTCCTGCCCCATGTAAACAGACTTGATTTTAATGCCAAACTTATCCGCTGCCTTTATTGCATGACTTTTACACCCTGCATTCTTACTTGTGCATGTGCAAAAAGGGCTGGTAAAATTAAGGGCAATGACCTCAATTCCTAAATCTATCATCAACCCCACTGCAATTGTGCTATCCAATCCACCTGATAATAAACCTAACGCCTTCCTGTTCAAATTTCCTCCCCCAAAAAAAGTTAGAATATTTGTATGCAGTTTTACAAATTTATTATGACCTCTGACCCCTCTGTGTTCTCTGCGGCAAAAATGTATTAATACAAAAAATCTTCACTACACAAAGTTGATAGGGTCAACATCTATATCCATTTTTATTGATTTTTTTAACAGAGAAGATGAGTTTATCTCTTCAATTATTTTAGAGATAATCTTCTTGAGGTCACCAGTTTTCTTAGTCTTTAAAATTATATGCCACCTGTATCTATTTTTTATTTTATAGATGATTGCCTTTGATGGTCCAAATCTCTCAATTGAATTGTGATTCTGTTGATATAAATCTCTATGCCTTTTTATCACCTCATCAAATATCTCTCCAAGACTATGGCTGACTGCCTCAATTATTTTTTCATTTCTTCCTGATACTATAAATAATGCCATCTTTGCATATGGCGGGTAATTGAGTATCTCACGAAATTTTCCCTCTCGATTATAAAATTCGATAAAATTATATTCCTTTGCACATTTTACAGCATAATTGTCAGGATTATAGGTCTGCAGTATAACATCCCCCTTAATTTCTCCCCTCCCTGCCCTGCCTGCAACCTGTGTAATTAATTGAAATGTCCTCTCTGCTGCCCTGAAATCAGGGATATTTAAAGAATCATCTGCAGATATAATTCCTACCAGTGTAATTCCCGGATAATCATGTCCCTTTGAAATTATCTGAGTACCTATAAGAATATCTACATCTCCCATCTCTACCCCTTTAAGTATTCTTTTAGCCTCACCCTTTTTCCTCACGGTATCCCTATCCATCCTCTCTATATTTAAATCTGGAAACAGAGACCTTATCTCTTCTTCAATCCTCTGGGTGCCCCTCCCCTTATAACCTATACTATAGCCTTTACATTCAGGGCATGAATCTGAAATTATCACTGAATATCCGCAGTAGTGACATATACCGAGATTCTCTTTTTTGTGATAGGTAAGTGATATACTACAATTTCTGCATCTCCAGACAAACCCACACTCTGCACATTGAATATGCCTTGCTGTACCACGGCGGTTCAGGAAAAGGAGGGTCTGTTCCTTTTTTGCTATCCTTTTGCCTATCTCAGTTTTAAGCCTTTCCGATATTATCTTTCCTCCATGAGCACCTCCCCTTGTATCCACAATCTCTATCACGGGAAGAGGTTTTTTGTCTATCCTTTCAGGGAGTGAGACAAATTCATATTTCCCAATTTGTGCATTATAATAAGACTCCATAGATGGAGTAGCAGAGCCAAGAATAACAACTGCATTAGATAGTTTTCCTCTCATTACAGCTGCATCTCTCCCATTATATCTGGGGTTTTCATTCTGCTTGTAAGCAGTATCATGCTCTTCATCCACTATGATAAGCCCAATGTCTTCAAAAGGCGCAAATATAACTGACCTCGCCCCAATAACAACATCTACCTCTCCATTCCTGATCTTCATCCATTCATCGTATCTCTCTCTCGGCGTAAGATTACTATGCATAATAGCTATCCTCCTTCCAGAATAATTTAGTGTAAGAAATCTCTGAGAGATCTGAAGTGTTAATGCTATTTCAGGAACCATTACAATAACCTTTCTACCACTTTTTAATACCTCAGATGCGGTTCTTATATAGACCTCTGTCTTACCACTACCTGTTACCCCCCTGAGTAAAAATATATGATGTATCTCCTTATTAACCTTATCCAAAATTTTTTTAAGGGCATTCGCCTGATAAGGGGTCAGGGATTGGATACCGGTGGCTGAAGATTTTTGACTATTTTTAAGTCCCAAATCCCTATTCCCTGATCCCTCCCTGTATCTTGTCTTAACCCTCTTTAACTCACTTTTATTGATTATCTTTATATCAACCCATTCTGGCATCGCAGACTCAATAACCTCACCCCAACTGCATAAATAGTAATCAGCAATCCAGCGTGTAAACTTACCCATATAATCTGGAACTACTGGTTCTTTATCAATTATTTCTATGAGCTCCTTTGTCTCAATATCAACATTATTCTGAAAACCTACTATATAACCTATCATGTTCCGCCTTCCAAAGGGGGCAAACACCCTTACCCCCTTTTTACAAAGGGTATCCATTCTCTCGGGTATCCTGTATAAAAATACCCTGTCAACAGGGATTCCAAAAACCACTTCTGCAAATCTATTCATCAAATACCTTCATGATAATCCTATTCGTTAAAAAATTAATCCATGCATAATAAATGTATTGAAGTCTACTTGTATGAATTTTACAGCTCAATACCTATTATGGTAAGTAAAAATTGAACACGAATTACACAAATAAACGATTTGCACAAAATTAAATACTATAAAAGACTCTTATACCATTCTGACCACGCACATATATATGTTCAGTGGGAAGAAATAGATTATCCGGGATTATACAAGGTATTTCATAAAAATAGTAGCAAGTCCAAGGAAGGAAAGAAAACCAATGCAATCTGTAAAGGTTGTTAGAATTACCGCTGATGCAACTGCAGGGTCTATCTTCAGCCACTTTAATGTCAAGGGAATAATTATCCCCAAAAAACTGGCTATTATTAAATTAATAATCATTGCAAGACAGAGAACTACTCCCAGCATATATCTACCCTTCCACCAATACTCAATCAATCCAGTTATTATACCATTGACAATACCATTCAGTAACCCTACTATGATACTGTTTATGAGAGGCCTTTTTGCATTACTGAAACTTACCTCACCAAGGGCAATCCCCCGTACTGCTATTGCCAATGCCTGAGTTCCTGCATTACCCCCCATACCTGCAACAACAGGCATAAACATCGCTAATATCGTCAAAGTCTGGATGGTATCTTCAAATAGCCCTACAACAAATGCTGCAAGGAATGCAGTGGCAAGATTAATTATGAGCCATGGCAGTCTTATTTTGATAGATCGTGACGGGGGATCCATCACCTTTTCATCCCGATATACACCTCCAAAACGAAGGATATCCTCAGATGCCTCTTCCATCATAACATCCATAATATCATCAATTAATATTCTACCTGCCAACTTGCCCTCACCATCAACTACAGCTAAAGAGACCAGATCATACTTCTTAAATATCTCTGCCACCTCCTCCTGATCCACATTGACATTTACAGATATAACATTCCTGTCCATAACTTTAGACATGTGGGCCTCAGGTTTTATAAGCAAGAGCTTTCTCACAGGGAGGACACCCACCAGTCTTCTGTCCTTATCTATAATGAATACATCATGTATGTTACCAACATCCTGTGATATTGCCATACACTGAATAATTGCATCTTCTACAAGCATCTCTTCACGGACAGAGAGAAGTTCGGTATGCATAATGCCACCGGCACTATCTTCAGGATATTTCAAAAGCTTTTGAACCTCTGTAGAATCCTCCCATTCAAGATTTTCAAGGATCTCCTGAGCATCATACTTTGGCAGGTCTGCTATCAGGTCTGCTGCCTTATGGGATTCCATTTCCTCTACAATATCAGTAAGCCTCTCTTTGTTTATATCCTCAAGGATCTGCTCTCTTGAGTGCTCATCAACTTCATCTATAACCTTGGAGGCAATTTCTGCATGGAGGAGATTAAAGAGCTCCTTTTTCTTTTCTTCATCAAGGGTATCTATAATATCAGCGATATCGGCAGGGTGGAGTTCAGCGAGATATTCCTTTATATATTGTTTTCTCCCCTCCTCATATAAATCTGTTATTTTTTTTACATCCAGACTGATTTTATCCATATGATAAACCCAAATAATTCGTGAATTTTATAAAAGCGCCGTAACTCAAGGCTTTAGCCTTGATTGTATCAAACTAAAGGTTTGAGTTACTTTGTTGACATCCTTATCTTTGTTAGGTTCACGCATTATTTGGGATAAATTATACTTAAAGAAATACTGAAAAAAGAAACAGCTTACATTATCATTTTGAATTCATCATTTTAGATTTCTGTAATTGAGATTAGATCTTGCCTATAAAAGTTTTATAGGTGATCTATCAGGAAAAGGGGTTGTCCATATTCTACAGGTTCTTTATCATTTACCAATACATCTATCATTCTGCATCTTGACTCAGCTTTAATCTCATTTTTAATCCTCATCGCTTCTATAATACAAATAATCTGATCCTTTTCCACGACCATTCCCTTTTCTACAAATGGTGTAGCTTCATCTGATTGTCTTATACTGAAAATACCAACCATGGGAGAGAGTATCTCTGAACAGCCTTCTTTTATATTTTCAGATAAGGGTAAAGGAGAGGATGAAATTTCTTCTGTCTCTTCCTTCCTTTTTGAAGTTTTAAGGTTATAGCTTGCATTTTGAGGGGTTTGTTTTATTTTTATCTTTCTCCCATCCTTCTCCCATTCAAATTCTGATATGCCACTTGTGGATATAATCTTAAAGAGAGAAGAGAGTTCTCTATATTTATCCACCCCTTGTTTCATATTCTTTTTCTGTACTGGGGGCTTAATTTTATTCCTTTTTTTGAAAAATTCTAACGAGATTTCAGGGAAAAGGGCGTATGTTATAACATCTTCATCCTTTTTCATTAACCCGCTCTCCCTGAGTTCTTTCCTTGCCCTATCCATAATAGGTTCTAACAGGTCTGCAGATCTGCATTGTATTGGCTCCTCATCGCCTATAATCATTTTACGAATATCATCTTTTATAGGAGACGGTGACCTCCCGTAATAACCCCTTACATAGTTCTTTACTTCATTGGGGATAATTTTATACCTCTTGCCTGTAATAACATTCATAACTGCCTGAGTTCCTACAATCTGACTTGTAGGTGTTACAAGTGGCGGCCATCCCAGTTCCTCCCTTACCTTTGGAATCTCTATAAGGACATCCTCAAATCTATTGAGGGCATTCTGCTGCTCTAATTGGACGATTAGATTTGATGCCATCCCCCCTGGTATCTGATGCTCAATAACAGAAACATCTATTAGGGTCTGCCTCCTTCTCTGGAGACATCGCTTCTCAGCTATCTTCTCTAAATATTCTGATATTATATGAAGTATCTCTATCTTTAAACCTGTCGCATATTCAGTATTTCTTAGTATTGCAATAAAGGTCTCTATCGGCGGCTGTGATGTATATAGTGCCAGGGGTGCCGCGGCACAATCTATTATCTCTACACCTGCCTCAATTGCCTTGAGATATGTAGCAACAGCCATTCCGCTACTGCTATGACAATGAATCTGAAGAGGAATTTTAATTTCGCTCTTCAGTGCCGAGACGAGCTCATATGCAATATATGGGGTGAGTATTCCAGCCATATCTTTTATATTGAGGCTATCTATACCCATATCCGCCTGTTTTTTTGCGTACTCAATATACATATCTATTGTATGAACAGGACTTCGGGTATAACATACAGTTCCCTGTGCATGTCCCCCCTCTCTCTTCACAAATTGTATTGCCTTTTCAACATTTCTTACATCATTGAGTGCATCAAATATACGAAATACATCTATCCCGCCCTCAACAGCCTTTATGATAAAATTCTCTAAAAGATCGTCAGGATAATTCTTATAACCAACAATGTTTTGTCCCCTGATAAGCATCTGAAGCGGGGTTCTCTTTATCTTTTCTTTTATTTTATAAAGCCTTTCCCATGGATCTTCTTTGAGAAATCTCAGTGCCACATCAAAGGTAGCGCCTCCCCACACCTCTATTGAGTTATATCCCACCTCATCAATCTTTTCCGCAATAGGAAGTATATCCTCAATGTGCATCCTTGTTGCCCACAGGGACTGATGGGCATCCCTCAGGGTAGTATCAGTAATTTTGATAGGCTTCTTTGTCTTTTCCATAATTCTATTTAGCCACAGATTTTCACTGACTAATTTTTAAAACAGTTTAAACGGCTTAAATGCTTTAAAAATCTGTGTTTGTCAGTGGCGAATCATCTTCTTTTTACCTATTCCAGTCCACCCTTACAAACTTATTCTGTTCCGACCATTTATATTCCAGCTCTCCTGAATATGCCTTATAAACAGCCTTTCCTATCTTTTGAGCTAATTTTTCGTTCGTCGTCTGAATCTCTATTCTTTCTCTATTTTCATTAATACTCATAATCCTCTCTAAAGGATTATCTCTCAAGCTCCTATCCCCTTCATTCCTGACCAGATTTAAAATATCATCCTTATGATTTCTTAAAAAATCACCTTTCAATGTAACAACGCCTCCGGGATAATTATCTCTTATCTTTAAACAGGCTGGACATAAAACTGAATTTGAAGTTTTTTTCTTAATATTGGCCCTGTACAGTTCTTCATCAAGAAACCACTTTTTCCCTCTATATATTGCATGACACTCTTTACAGATTGCTATTTCGTGTCTGCCACCCTTCGGCATATAAGGGTCATTTACCCTTCCAAAATGTTTCAGCTTATCCCCTTTAATATACTGAATATCCTTTTTTTTCATCTCTTCCTCCAAAATAACCCAGAGGGAATGTTGACCTTTTGCACTTATTGATGACCCTTCGCCCCTGACCATCATAAAGCTCCATATCCTTATCTGGTAAAGTGGTTTACAAACAAGTAAATTTTGCCTTTTCTCCCTATCAAATATTGATAATAACCCATTCTGGTTTAACAACCTTTCTACTTTTTAACCTTTTTAGGTACCTGATGCTTTGTCTTTTTAGAACCATGATAAAACCTTTCTTTCAATATCTCTTTATTCTTTTTAGTATCCTTCCCTTTATAAACCTTCAGAATATCCTCTTCTACGATATCTTCACCTTTACCAGTATTTTTCTCTTCATTCATATTCGTCAAGACCTCCTTTAAAAAGTTATAAAACTTTTAGTTCAATTCATATAGTTGCCCTGCCTGTGCACTTCAGGAAAACATCTTACCGACTCACACCAAAGCCTAAAGACAATGCATCTTTCTGTCAAAGTAATGGTAAAAAAGCAAAATTTGATATTAACACATTTTTTTATTTCTATAAAAATCACTACAGGACAAAATATTTATTCTCTTTCAAAAATAAAAAAGTATTGATAGGGTAAAAAGTGATACTCAGCTTCTAATTTAAAACCTGCTGCCAATACCTCTTTTAACGCCTTTTCCCTTGAAATTCTTATCTCCATTGGTGGACCTACCGGAGTTTTTACTGCATGGAAGTCAATAATGGTAAGCCTTCCATCCTTCTTTAAGACCTCCTTTAAAATCTTAAGATAATTATCCCTCTTCTCAATGTGGTGATAGGTATCACATATAAAAATCAAATCAACTGAAGATTTTGATAAAAGTGGATCATTGGGTTCTGAGATAATTCCTTTTATATTATGAATTTCCTCATTCTTTGCCCTTTTTTCTATATAATCTATCATTCCCTTCTCAATATCTACGGCATAAACCTTTCCATCCTCCCCGACCCTTTTTGAAAAGATAACAGTAAAATAACCTGAACCAGCTCCTATATCTGCCACTGTATGACCATTTTTTAACGCAAGATAGTCAACAACCTTTTCTGGCTTCTGCCACTCAGCCCTCTCAGGTCTCTCCAGCCTCTGGATATATTCATCAATTGATTTAAAAGGACAGTGCCTATGACCCTTCTCCTCGGCATAAGCATTGACATAACAAATAAACAACAAAAATGCCTCAAGGAGAAAAAATTTAATAAAACCATTCAAAAATCTCTTTTTTTGAATAAACATCTCATATACCTCCCATAAACCCTTTGTAGTTTACTGCCAGAGAGAATTCAGGATAAATACCTTTAACTTCTCATACCACAGCTTTATATCAGGAATACATCGGCTCACTCTTATGTCATAGATAAAATGATGAGACCCATACTCATCAAAGGAGGAACATTCCATTCAATATCTTAATACTACATTAGCGCTTTATTATAATCCCCCCTTTCTAAACTTAATTATTTTTGGTCTCCAGTCTGCCGTAGCACAGGCAG
>JACQQJ010000124.1 GCA_016207035.1 Nitrospinota bacterium
AGGTCTTAAAAATAGAGGAGGAAAAGGACGGGCTTCATGTCTTCTACCATTGCCTGATGCATGTTAAAAAGCCATGAATGTTACTCATAAGTTCTGGTAGTAATCGAAATGGGACGATTCTTTTTTTCTATGATATTTCTTAACCTTGCCTGAAAGAGTTGCGAACGGTATCAGCAGCGAACCAATGGGTGACCCTTATTACTCAACCACCCTCCCCCGATTTAATTTAACCACCCTGTGCGGATTTCTTTTCAATATCTCTCTATTATGAGTAGCTACAATTACCGTAGCACCTTTTGCATTTGCACCTTCAAAAAGCTTTATTATCTCCATTGAAATATCGAAATCCAGATTCCCTGTTGGTTCATCAGCCAATATTATGGGAGGTTCATTGATAAGTGCCCTTGCTATTGCAACCCTCTGCTGTTCACCTCCAGACAACCTTAAAGGTAGAATATCCTTTTTATGGCTTAGTCCAACCATTTTAAGTGTCATCCAGACCCTTCTTTTAATTTCTTTACTGCCAACACCTATTACTCGCTGTGCAAAGGCAATATTTTCAAAAACAGTTTTTTTGGGAAGGAGTTTGAAATCCTGAAACACTACACCAATTTCCCTTCTATGATATGGTATATCTGAATCCCTAATCTTCAGGATATTCTTTCCATTTACGAGTATCTGCCCCTGATCAGCCTTTACCCCACAAAAGATAATACTGAGAAGCGTTGTCTTGCCTGCCCCGCTTGGTCCTGTTATATATATAAATTCCCCCTTTTCTACCTTCAGACTTACATCAATTAGTGCCTGATAATTACTGTAGTATTTATAGACATGATATAATTGAATCATAAACCTGATTAAAGGCTATACATCTTAATTTGAAAGCCGCAAATCCTGTCTTTTATCAGATTTTAATTTCATGACATGATAAACTGCCTCTTTGATTGCATTTTTTGTCAGACCAAAGTATTCCAGAAGTTCTGTTGCCCTTCCAGACATTCCGAATCTGTCATTTATCCCAATCCGTTTTAAAGGAACTGGTTCATTCTCTGAAATCACCTCAGCCACTGCACTCCCCAATCCCCCGATTACAGAGTGTTCTTCAGCAGTAACTATTGCACCACTAACCCTCGCTGCATTTAATACAGCATTGCTATCAAGGGGTTTTATGGTAGACATATTTATAACACCAACACTCAAGCCCTCTCTCCTGAGATCATCTGCGGCTTCAAGTGACAGATGAACCATCAAACCGCATGAGATAAGAGTAACATCTTCGCCAATACTATGGACCTTTGCCTTTCCTATCTCAAACTCACAATTCTCAGGGTATATGACGGGGAATTTGTCCCTCGACAATCTTATATATACAGGGCCCCTGAAATTCGCTGCCAATCTGATAGCTGCCCCTGCCTCATAACCATCTGCAGGGATAATGACAGTCATATTTGGGAGCACCCTCATCAAGGCAATATCTTCAGTGGATTGATGGGATGCCCCATCCTCACCAACTGTTATCCCTCCATGAGTTGCAACAATTTTTACATTCATTTTTGGGAGGCAGATAGACTGTCTGACCTGTTCCCATGCCCTCCCTGTGGCAAATACAGCAAAGGTACTGGCAAATGGGATTTTACCTGCCGATGCCAACCCCGCAGATGTCCCCATCAAATCCTGTTCAGAGACACCCACATTAAAAAACCTCTCTGGGAATCTTTTTGCAAACTTTGCTGTCCTTGTAGAACTTGACAGGTCTGCATCCAGAACAACTATATCTCTATTTGCTACCCCGAGTTCTATAAGGACATCTCCATACACATCCCTTGTCCCAAGCATCTTTGTCAATTTAATTCCCCTCCGAAAGTTCTTTCATAGCCCTTTCAAACTCATCCCGTGTCGGAGCTACACCATGATACTCTACCTTATTTTCCATAAAAGACACGCCTTTCCCCTTTACCGTATGGGCGATAATCATCGTTGGCTTACCTTTTATTTCCTCCGCTTTATCGAGGGCAGAAATAATCTCTTCAATATTATGTCCGTTAATTTCAATTACATGCCAGCCAAACATCCTCCATTTTCCAACCAGAGGGTCAGTATCCTTAACCTCTTTATTTGGACCATCTATCTGCAAGCCATTATTGTCTAAAATAGCGCAGAGATTGTCTATCTTATAGTGTGCAGATGTCATTGCAGCCTCCCAGATCTGCCCCTCATCAATCTCTCCATCCCCATGCATCACATAAACCCTTGTAGGTCTCTTATCAAGCCTTGCTGATAGGGCAAGCCCATTAGCCTGCGACAGCCCCTGACCAAGGGAGCCTGTGCATACCTCAACTCCAGGGGTTACCGCACTGTTTGGATGCCCCCTCAGGATACTCCCCATTTTCCTTAATGTATGAAAATGTCCAGTATCGAAATACCCAGCCCTCCCGAGAACTGCATAAAGTGCAGGGGCAGCATGCCCTTTAGATAGGACAAACTTGTCCCTCTCCTCCCATTTAGGATTTTTAGGGTCATATCTCATCTTATAAAAATATAAAACTGTTATTATATCTGCAGCTGAAAGGGAACCCCCCGAATGACCTGACCCTGCCTCCACGAGCATGGTGAGTATATCAATCCTTATCTGCCTTGCAATTTCTTTAAGTTTTTCGATTTCAACTTTAGCCATTATATTACATTATCCTCCCTCCTATAGGGAAAAGTGGAAAGATAGTATGATAGCATTTCAGATTTCAAAATTACCATTTTTTGTGGGTTAATGCAAGATTTAACGATAAAAATGCCTTTCAGTTCCACATGCAGAAAGGCATGAATAAATAATGCACAATGCAGAAAAGAGATTAGATAGACCATAATTTCCATAACCTATATCTCTCTAACAGGTAGCGGTTTATAAAGGCATAAGAAAAAAAGAAGGTCGGATTTATTTTTATTTTAAAAGCCAACTCCTGTAAGAAACGGTGTCTTCAGGAACATGGGTAAATGATAATGTTTTAATCTGGTTCGGTATGAGCCCTCTTGTAAAATAGGTAACAGCATTTTTACAATCTCCACCTAAAGGTGTTCCCCTGAAATCATAATAATCAATACAAACTTTTGCCCTTTCATCCTCAGTATAATCTTCAATGCGAATAATTGCCTTAATCACAACATCTATCTGAATATCAGAACCTCTGACTCGCTTTACTATATTAACTATTTTGATAACTCCATTATCGTCTATTGCCTCTATCTCCTTACCCCTGAGCCTTTCCACCTCTCTTTGAAGAACCATATCAATAACATCAGTGACTATATAGCCCTCTACCCTTATTTTTATATTCCTTCCTTTTATTGTCTCCTCTGCTATTTTTAAATCTTCAATATAACCAGATGAGATTATTTGAATAAGGTCTTTAATGAGCTTGTAATCATTGACTGTAGAAGTAGCTACAATGAATGTCTTATAAGACTCAATAGCATTTCTAACAGCCATTGAATAGCAGATATTTTTAGCATCTACAAGGCTTTCGTTATCTCCATAGGTGTAACTGTATTCACCGGTAATCTTAATCCTTTCCGCTGTTGCTAATCTCAATGATAAGAAAACTGAAAAGACAATAATAGTTATTAAAACTATCCTTTTCATCTCAACCTCTCATATAAAGACAACAGATTATTTATTCAATTATTTGTCAAATTATAGGTTATTGTCAAGCCAATACAGTTTATCATAGCCCTCATAGCTCAGGCACTTAGCTTGCAGTCCTGTCATGCCCCTTCATTTCATGCTTTCATGATCCTTTGCTCCGCACGGAACATTTCCGCACAGCAAGGGGGACGCTTCAAGCTTCCATTACTTTCCATGTTCAAGTGACCTTCCCCCAAAAAAGTAGACACCGAGTTAAGCATGAGTAAAGTATAATAATACAAAGGAGGTGTCAGATGAGTAATGGGGTAAGGAGGAGTTTCACAAAGGAATTCAAGATGGA
>JACQQJ010000120.1 GCA_016207035.1 Nitrospinota bacterium
CTTCATCTGAAAATACCTTTTGCCACAGAGAACACAGAGGACTCAGAGAAAAGATTTAACTTCTTAAATCTCTGTGACCTCTGTGGCTAAAATTTTATTTCCCTTTGTGAGCCAAAGGCTCATTAGTGTTTCATACCCTTCTCAACTGTCTTGTACTGCCATCTCCAAGATCCTCATAATCAGATCTTTAAATTCTATACCTGCTGCCCTTGCTGCCATTGGTATGAGAGAGGTCTCAGTCATTCCTGGTATTGTATTTATTTCAAGAACAAATAGTTTCTGGTCTCTATCCATTATCATATCTGTCCTTGTAACCCCCTTACACCGTAAAACTTTATGACATTGGAGGGCAAGTTTTTTGCATTCATCCAGTTTTTTTTTATCAATCCTCGCGGGAACAAAATACTCTGTCAGACCCGGGGTATACTTTGACTCATAATCATAAAAACCATTCTTTGGACGAACCTCAATTACAGGCAATGCTATATCTCCCAAAACACCAGCTGTGATAAGTATCCCGTCTATAAACTTCTCTGCCAATACACAATCATCGTATTGAAAGGCATTCTGTATTGCTGCGTTGAGATTATCTTTCCTTCTTACAATACTGACCCCTATAGTAGAACCCCCTTTAACAGGTTTAACAACGAGGGGGAGGTCAATCGTACCTGTATAATTCATCACATCATAATCTCTTTTATTGATTACCTCATAGGATGGTGTGGAGATCTGATGCCGCTCAAAAAGTTCTTTTGAAACTGCCTTATCAATTGACAGGGCACTCCCCAAAACACCAGAACCTGTATACGGTATCCCCATGAGCTCAAGTAATCCCTGAACTGTTCCATCCTCACCGTATTTACCATGAAGGGCAATAAATGCAACATCTATCTTCTCATCTTCTAATCTTTGGGCTATATCCCTTCCCACATCAATAGATACCACATTTTTCCCAGCCCCCTTCAGTGTATTGTATATGGCAGTTCCCGTTTTTAGAGAAATTGCCCTCTCTTCTGAAAGCCCCCCCATGAGGACACCTATCTTTTTATTTGATAATTCCACCTTGAATCTCTACCTTCCTTTAAATAACCAAGAACAAAAACCTGATTAAACCACTGAGACACTGATCCACAGAGGTCACAAAGAAAATGTCACCAGTCCGGGGCACCCATCCAGTGGATGGGTCGCACCAGTCACCAGTTTTTTACTGGTGCTCTGGTGTCTTTTGTTCTGCATTATCTGTTTCTCCACATAATTCCCAGAAGAACTTAATTATTTTCAGTATCCTCTCCAATAATCTTAATCTCTTCCTCCAGAGATATGCCTGTCTTTGTAAATACCTTCTCTTTTACAATCTCAATTAATCTCAGTACATCTCTCGCCGTTGCATTACCCCTGTTAATAATAAAATTCGCATGCACATACGATAACATTGCATCACCTACATGAAAACCCTTCAGACCAGCTGACTCTATAAGTCTGCCCGCAAAATCCCCTGGTGGATTTTTAAATACTGAGCCAGCGCTGTTAAAAGAGAGAGGTTGTTTTAACCTCCTCTTATGAATAAACAGTTCCATCTCCCTCTTTATATTTTTACCATTCCCCTTCTTTAAAAGGGTATCTGTCTCAAGGAGTATAGAGCCTGCCGGAAAATTTGAGTATCTGTAGGAAAATTTAATATCCCCCTTTTTAAGGGTTTTTATCTCTCCATCTGATGTCATAATCCTGACCTCCTGAACTACATCCTCCATCTCTCCATCCTCAGTTCCTGCGTTCATTACCAGTGCACCTCCTACTGAGCCTGGTATTCCCACGGCAAACTCCATTCCCGATAACTCATTCTTGAGTGCAAAACCAACCATGGTCTGCAATCCAGCCCCAGCACCTGCAGTAACCGTTTCACCTTCAACAACCCTCACCTCGCTGAAACCCTTGTCTAAGCTTACAATCACCCCTCGTATACCACCATCTTTCACAAGGATATTTGTTCCAAAACCAAGAACAAATAAAGGGATTTTATACTTATTACAGAGATAAAGAATTTTTCTTAAATCATCGGTACCTTCCGGGAAAATTAAAAGATCAACAGCCCCTCCGATATGAAAGGATGTATAATTTCGCATCGATTCTTTCAACCTCTTTTCACCCTGAACATCTTCAAAAATAACCTTTAACTCTTCACTCCTCACGAATTTTCAGCCTTTCAATAAACTCCTCCCCTACCTTCCATATATCCCCTGCACCAAGGGTAATTACCATATCATCCTGTCTCACCTTTCTTGACAGATACTCTACAATCTCAACACTGTTATCTATAAAAATTACATCTCTGTGTCCGTGCCTCCTGACACCTTCATATATCAGATGTGCATTTACTCCATCAATAGGCTTCTCACCAGCAGGGTATATCTCAGTTATAATCAGAGAATCCGAATCATAAAAGGCAGTATAAAATTCATTCAGTAAGTCCCTCGTCCTCGTATACCGATGCGGTTGAAATACCGTAATAATTTTCTTCCCTTTCCACCCCTCCTTTGCACTCCTCAGGGTTGCCTTTATCTCTGCAGGATGGTGACCATAATCATCTACAACAATGACACCATTAAATTCCCCCTTTATCTGGAATCTCCTCTGAACACCACTGAATTCCTCTAATCCCCTTTTTATAGAATTAAAATCTATATCCAGTTCAATCCCAACCGCTATAGCAGACAGGGAATTCTGCACATTGTGTATCCCCGGAAGATTGAGCCTTACTTCACCTAGTGGCTTTTGCCTCCTGAATGCAGTGAACTGAGTTGTCCTGCCCGAGGATGTTATATCTCTCGCTGTATACTCCGCCTGAACGGTAAAACCATAGGTAATAAACCTCTTCTCAATCTGCGGGACAATTGATTGAATATGTTCCTGATCAAGACAGAGGATAGAAGAACCATAAAAAGGAACCTTATTGATAAATTTCAAAAATGCCTTCTTTATCTCTGAAATATTGCCATAATGGTCAAGATGCTCTGCATCTATGGTGGTAACCACTGCAATGGTAGGTGTAAGCTTTAAAAAAGAGCCATCACTCTCATCTGCCTCAGCTACAAGAAAATCACCCTGCCCAAGTTTTGCACCACTGCCAATACTGTTCACCCTCCCCCCGATAACCACTGTAGGGTCGAGTCCACCTGAGAAGAGGACTGAGGCAATCATTGATGTGGTAGTAGTCTTACCGTGTGCCCCTGCTACTGCAACACCATATTTTAATCTCATGAGCTCTGCCAGCATCTCAGCCCTCGGTATCACGGGTATTAACCTGTCTTTCGCAGTTACTATTTCTTCATTGTCTGGAGATACTGCTGATGAGATCACAACAACCTCAGCCCCATTGATATTTGAAGCCTTATGCCCCAGAGAAACATGAGCCCCAAGACGCATGAGGTGGTTTACAGACTCAGATTGGGAAATGTCTGAGCCGCTTACCTTATAACCGAGGTTTAAGAGGACCTCGGCTATTCCGCTCATCCCGGCCCCGCCTATACCAACAAAATGAATGTGTCTTATTTTTCTAAACATACCTTAAGCTATGGGAAGACAACTATTTCTTTCTTACATCATGTAATTTCTGCATCGATCTGCGCCCAGCTGGACATTTTAAACTTGAACAGTCTATAGCAATGTTCTACAATCTCTGATACTGCATAGGGTCTGCCCATCTTTTTACTCTCCCTTCCCAGTTTTAAAAGTCTTGTCCTGTCCCTGATAAGGGATAAAATCGTATCTGCCAATATTTCCCCATTTAAGTTTTTCTCTATGATGACCTCCGAAGCCCCATGTTCTTTTAACATCATTGCATTCATCGTCTGATGATTGTTAACAGCAAAAGGAAAAGGAATCAATACAGATGCCTTCCCGCATGATGTCAGTTCTGATAATGTGGTAGCCCCTGCCCTGCATATAACAAGGTCAGCCCTCCTGTATGCATCGGCCATATCATTGATAAATGGAGAGACCTCTCCATGAAATCCTCTTTCAGCATAGGCACTTTGAACAAGCCCAAAATCCCTCTCCCCCGTCTGGTGGACAATGAAAAGAGAGTCCCTGATCTCTGCCAGAAATTTAAGACCCTCCACCATAGCCAAATTTATACGGTGAGCCCCCTGACTCCCACCAAAGACCAATAAAGTAAATTTAAAATTTGAGATTTGAGATTTCGGGGAAGCCACTATAGTGGGTCGTGAGATTTCCGCTATCTCCTGTCTTACTGGATTTCCCGTACAATAAACCCGTCTCCCATTGAAAAATTTCCCGCTCTCTTCAAAGGATGTAAATATAATATCTGCAAACCTGCCAAGTATCCTGTTGGTAACTCCGGGAACAAGATTTTGCTCCTGTATGGCAGTAAAATACCCCAGCACGACAGAGGCAATACCAACTGGTCCCGAGACATAACCTCCAACTCCGATAACAATATCCGGATTAAAATTATTTAAAATCCTCATGGCATGGAATATACCTGCAGGAATCTTGCTGATTGACCTTATCTTTTTAACAACACCCCTCCCTTTAAATCCTTCGGATACTATATACTTAATCTCAAAACCCTCGTGAGGTATAACCCTGCTTTCAATCCCTTTTTCAGTCCCTATAAATAGTATCTGTGCAGAACTATCCCTCTTCCGGAATTCCTGTGCTATAGCGATACCAGGAAATAAGTGACCACCTGTCCCGCCTCCAGCAATAACAACTTTCATAAAAACCACCCCAGGCTATTGATCATGAGTTATCCTAAAATCATATCAATAGCCAGAATAAGTAAAAAAATACCGAATACCTTTTTCAGTATATTGCCGGGGACATATTGTGCTAAATATGCACCGATAAACCCCCCAAGCAAGAAACCAGCTGCGATAAAAAAAGCTACCTTAAGTTCCACATGGCCATTTTTATAGTACTCCCAGAAGGCCATAATGCCTATAGGCGGCAGAAGGACTGCAAGGGATGTACCCTGTGCCTGATGCTGCGTCATCTTAAAAAAGTATATAAGTGCAGGTATTATGATAATTGCACCGCCAATACCGAGAAATCCGCTTACGGCACCGCTAACTATACCCAACAAAAAGAGTCCCCTATCAGCCATACTTTTTCCTCACCCATGACAATGAGAACAAAAACCTGATTAAACCACTGAGACGCTAAGGCACAGAGATTTATTTTGGTTTTTTAAACCATTATTAATGTCTTTCTCCGTGTCTCCGTGCCTCTGTGGTAAATTTTTATAATTTCCTATTCAATAAAGAAAACAGGGCAAAATAAATCTTCATCCTTAAGCTTCAGCCTATGGTATATTCAGATATATTGAGCAATACCCCAACGCTGACCATGGAGATCAAAAGGGATGAACCACCCACACTGATAAATGGCAAAGGCAACCCCTTTGTCGGCAGGAGACCAATTGCCATCCCCATATTTATCACAACCTGAATTCCTATAGTCAGTATGATACCAAGAGACAGATACATTCCATATATATCCGGAGACCTCAAAGATACCCTTATACCCCTTACTATGAATATTAAAAAAAGGATTACAACAGCTGTGACCCCAATAAAGCCCATCTCCTCTCCAAGTACTGAAAATATAAAATCAGTGTGGGGTTCTGGCAGGTAAAAGAGTTTCTGTTTTCCCTCACCCAGCCCAAGCCCAAAAAATCCACCCCTCCCAAAGGCTATAAAAGACTGAATTGTCTGGAAACCTGTATCCATTGGGTCACTCCATGGATCAAGAAAGGCCTTAATCCTCTTTCTCCTGTATCCTATATTAAAAACTGCCATATAAAGAAAGGGGACCATCATCAGGAATGAGCTCAATAAAAAAGAAAATCTGACACCGGCAACAAACATAAGTATGAACGCAACAACTGTTATTACAACAATACTCCCCAGATCGGGCTGTATAAGAATCAGCATGAAAAATACCCCTATCACAACTAAATGGGGAAGATAGCCGTAAGTAAAATCCCTTAAATAATCCCCCCTCTTTACCAGTGAATGAGATAAAAAGAGGATAAGGGAAAATTTTACTAATTCTGCTGGCTGAAATGAAAAGGACCCAATATTGAGCCACCTCCTTGCCCCTCCAACTTCTTTACCGAAATAGGGTATCAAAACTAAAATCAGCATAATAATGGAAACAATTAAAACAGGATAGGTAAATCTCCTGATCTCCCTGTAATCTATCCTCATCATAGCTATCATGGAAATAAATCCGAGTATCAGCCACATGATATGCCTCTTTAAAAAAAATTGTGGGTCATTAAATTTTTCCATGGCCATGACCGCACTGGAACTGTAAACCATCACAATACCTATCCCTATCAGGGCAATGGTACATACAAAAATTATTGAGTCAAAAGTCCTCTTTTTGGGCATACAATAGTCAGTTATAAAGTTACAAGTTATAAAGTTCATAAAGTTAAAAAACTTTATAAACTTTCCACTATCTCCCTAAATTGTTCTCCTCTATCCTCATAGTCCCTGAACATATCAAAGCTGGAGCAGGCAGGAGAGAGCAGGACTACATCTCCACTCTTAGACCTGCTAAAGGCTTCTTTTACAGCCTTTTCAAGGCTATCAGCCTCAATCTTATTTTTAAAACCATTCATGAGAGATGCTATCTTCTTTCGTGCATCTCCTATCAGTATTAAAAATTTTACCCTTTCCTCAATCAGACCTTTCATGGGGTGATAGTCGCTCCCCTTATCCTTCCCTCCGGCTATAAGTATAATTGGCCTGTTAAAACTCTGAAGCGATTTCACGGTAGCCCCTACATTTGTCCCTTTTGAATCGTTTATAAATTTAACCCCCTGTATCTCTCTTACAAATTCCATCCTGTGCCTTAATCCCCTGAATCCTGATATTGCGTCCCGTATGCACTGAACACTTACATTACAAAGCATTCCTACAGCCACAGATGCCAGTGTATTTTCTATATTGTGAACCCCGATGAGTTTTAATTCATCAAGGGGATATACCTCCTCCACTCTTCCATCCATCTTAAAAATTATTTTCCCCCCTCTCACGAATACCCCATTTTCTGTCTCTCTTAATCTGCTGAAAAATACCTTTTTCCCCTTACCTTCATGGGAAAGACCAGCAGTAACCACATCATCTAAATTTAAAACTGTATAATCATTGTTGTCCTGATTGATAAATACCCTCTTTTTCAATTCTCTGTATTCTTCCATATCCCTGTGTCTGTCGAGGTGGTCAGGGGTAATATTTAATAGTACACTTATATGAGGTTTGAATGTCTCTATCCCCTCCATTTGAAAAGTGCTTATCTCTGATAAAACCAGTTCATACTTATCTCCCTTGAGAACTCCGTCGCACAGCGGGTTACCAATATTTCCACCGACAAATACCCTCTTGCCTCCCCTCTTGAGCATCTTCCCTGTCAATGTCGTGGTAGTAGTCTTTCCATTTGTCCCTGTTACCGCTATAAAGGGAAGTTGCATATGCTGAAACGCCAGCTCCACTTCACTTATTACCCTGATACCCCTTTCCCTCATCTTATGTAAAAATGGAGAATTCCATACTACACCAGGACTTATAACTGCGAGGTCAACCTCTTCTATATCTACCTCATCATGACCACCCAGTTTGAGTAAGATACCTCTCTCAAGCCTTCTGATATTTTCTGATAACTCCCCTTCTCCTTTTTCATCTGTCACAGTTACCTTTCCTCCTAATTTAGACAGGAGATTGGCAGCAGAAATGCCTGACCTTGCAAGCCCTACAACCAAAACATTTTTGTTTTTCATATCCTCTATCATCTCAATTTCAATGTGCTCAGTGAGAGGAGTGCCAAAATAACAGCAACAATCCAGAATCTCACAATTACCTTTGGCTCCTCCCATCCAGATTCTTCAAAATGGTGGTGAAGGGGTGCCATTTTGAATATCCTCTTCCCGGTAAGCTTGAATGATGCCACCTGGATTATAACAGAGAGCGCCTCTACCACGAATATCCCGCCTATTATCAGCAGTATAAGTTCATGCTTTGTTATAACTGCCAGTGTCCCAAGCATACCTCCAAGGGCAGTTGATCCAACATTTCCCATGAATACCTGTGCCGGGTATGAGTTGAACCAGAGGAATCCAAGACTTGCCCCTACTGCAGCACCGCAGAATATAGCCAGCTCTCCCGCACCTCGTATATATTGAATATTCAGGTAATTGGCAAAACTAAAGTGCCCTGTAACATAGGCAATAATCATATATGCTGTGGTAGCGATTATGATAGGGCCAATCGCCAGACCATCCAGACCATCGGTAAGATTCACTGCATTGGATGTCCCGACTATCACGAGAATTGCAAATACTATGTAAAGACCATCCAGTTCAGGTTTTACATTTTTGAAAAACGGGACTCCAAGTTTTGTCAGAAACATAGAAAATTCTCTGTCAAAATATAAGAAAAGAACAACCATAACGGCTATGACCACCTGTATTACAAATTTTTCTTTTCCCCGTAAACCATTTTTCCTCTTAAATCCGGAGCCTGCCGAACTATTCTTTAACTTCAAATAATCATCGAGGAATCCTATCAAACCAAATGATGATGTTGAAAATATGGCAATCCAGATATACTTATTCGTCAGGTCTGCCCAGAGGAGCGTCGGTATAAAAAGGGCAAAGAGTATCATAATCCCACCCATCGTTGGGGTTCCTGCCTTTCCCTGGTGAGACTGCGGGACATCCTCTCTGATATGCTCCCAAACCTGATTATCCATCAATTTCTTTATAATCCCGGGACCACATATAAAACTTATCGTCAGTGCAGTCAGGATTGCATAGGCAGTCCTGAATGTTATATATCGAAAGACATTGAATACCGAATACACATCGTGGAGAGGAAATAAAATATGATATAACATAAAAAAATAGATACAGAAGTCAGAATACAGAAGTCAGAAGAAAGTCATCTTCTCCATTCTGAATTCTGGATTCTGTCTTCTGACTTCTTAGTTTAATAATCCTCTCCACCAAATCTTCCATCTTCATCCCCCTTGACCCCTTGATCATTACGCAATCACCTGGCTCAAGTTCATCATCAAGTATAAATACTACTTCATCAAAATTATCACAGGCATACACTTTATCTCTGGGCATTCCGCTCCTGATGGCCTCATAAAAGACAAATTTAGATTCATTGCCAACTGTTATGAGATAATCAATTGATGCAGATGCAGCCAATCTTCCGATATACCTGTGGGCATCTTCTGATGCCTCACCCAGTTCAAGCATGTCTCCTGCCACAAGAAATTTCTTTCCAGGAAAACTTGCTATAGATAGTGTCTTTATAGCTGCCTCCATAGATGAAGGATTGGCGTTATATGCATCATTTAAAATTGTAATTTCACCATGAATCATATATTTTTCCATCCTCATGGGTAATGGTTTAAAAGATTCAATCCCTCTTCTTATATCCTCGATATCCATACCGAGGCTCATTCCAACAGCTGCAGCGGAAAGGACATTGTAAATATTGTGATACCCTGGATAGGGGAGAACGACCATCGTCTCTGCTCCACCCATGGTAAGGACAAATTGATACCCTAAATTTCTATTTCTTATATCTGAGGCTGTCACATCTGAAGGGGCATTTATACCAAAGGTAATTACCCGTCCATGAAAACTATCTTTCAGTCCCATAACCAGTGAGTCATCTGAATTGAGAATTACTGTCCCACCCTCCCCTATTGCCTTTACCAGTTCACCCTTTGCATCTCTTATATTTTCTATTGAACCCAGTTGTTCTAAATGTGCCTTACCTATATTGGTAATTAACCCTATATCAGGTTCAGATATCTCACAGAGCTTCTTAATTTCATACTGTTTACTCATACCCATCTCAAGTATTGCAATAGTGTGGTTTTCATTCATTTTTAAAATAGTCAGGGGCAGACCAATCTGGTTGTTTAAGTTTCCTTCATTCTTCAGGACATTGAATTTCATACCTGCTACCGATGCTGACATCTCCTTGGATGTACTTTTTCCATTGCTCCCCGTAATTCCCACAACATGAATATCAAATCTCTTTCTATGATACCTGGCAATATCATGAAGTGCATCGAGTGTATCTTGAACTGCTATTATGGCAGAGTTAGATCTACCCCTCCTCGGCTGAAAGAATTCATTTTCTATTAAACTTTTATCCGATATAATTGCGCCCCCGGCACCTTTCTTTAATGCCTGTATCACGAAATCGTGTCCATCAAAATTCTTTCCCTTGAGGGCTATAAACAATTCACCTCTGGTGATAGTTCTCGAATCAATGGATATTGATGGATAGCTATCTCTCCCCTTTCCTTTTAAGGGTGTCCCGTTTATTGCCTTCACTATGTTATCGAAAGTAAATGTGTCCATAATTAAAACCTAACCCCTAACCCTCTTCTTAATTGCCTCCCTGACCACCTCTCTATCATCAAAGTGTATTCTTTTATCTCCGAATATCTGATAGTTTTCATGCCCCTTACCAGCTATAACTACTATATCACCCCTTGATGCCCTGCTTACTGAGAACTCAATTGCCTTTCTCCTGTCAGGGATCTTTACATACCTCATTCCTTTATCATCAAATCCTGAACCTTTTATCCCATGTTCAATCTCTTCTATTATTTTCAATGGGTCCTCACCCCTTGGATTATCAGATGTTACTATCGCAAGGTCACTGTTCATTACCCCTACCTTCCCCATTAATGGACGCTTTCCCCTGTCCCTGTCCCCACCACAACCAAAGACAACAATGAGTTTATTGTGAGGTAACTCCCTTGCCGTCGTAAGTATATTTTTCATTGCATCATCAGTATGTGCATAATCTACCAGCACCATAAAATCCTGTCCTTCTTCAATTCTCTCCAATCTGCCAGGTATAGTATCAACCGACAGTATACCTTTAAGGATACTCTCCTTTGACAACCCCTCTAATATGGCTGCAGATACAGATGCGAGGATATTATATATATTATGTCTCCCAATCAGTCTTGATTCTATGGGCAATCCGCCAAGAGGGGTGTCAATAAAAAAATGAAGCCCGTTGAAAGATACAGATATATCCCGTGCAGCCACATCTGCCTCTCCTCCGATACTATATGTCAATACACTCTCTGCCCCTGTATCTCTTATCAACCGCCTGCCATACTGATCATCAATATTGATAACAGCCTTTTTTAATCCATAATCCCTGAAAAGCCTTGACTTTGCCTCAAAATATTTTTCTAATGAACCGTGAAAGTCTAAATGGTCCTGCGTCAGATTTGTAAAGATACCGGTCTCAAATCTCATTCCATATACCCTCTCTAATTCCAGGGAATGTGAAGATACCTCCATAACACAATACCTGACTCCCTTGTCAGCCATTTTTCTGAGGAGACCCTGAAGATCAAGGGATTCTGGCGTCGTATGAGAGGAAGGAATAACCTCTCCATTGAATCTATAGTCAATGGTCCCGATTATCCCTGTCCTATAACCATTCATTCCAAGGATTGAATTTATCAAATATGAGGTAGTTGTCTTGCCATTAGTTCCGGTAATACCAATAACTGACATCTCCCTTGAAGGGTGTCTGTAAAATATAGCAGATATACATGCAAGGGTTTTTCTTGAATCATAGACACCTATATAGGTAATGTCTGTACCATTCGAATTAACCCCTCTTGTATTAAGAATTTCATTTTCTACAACTACTGCCTTTGCACCTTTTTTAATTACCTCATGTAAAAAGTCATGCCCATTGAATTTCAGTCCTTTAACTGCCACAAAAAGGGAACCATTCTTTACATTCCTTGAATCGTAACAGATGGATGAAATCTCTTTATCCAGACTCCCTTTCCAATGTATGAGCTCTATTCCATCAAAAATTTCTTTAATCTTCATACGAAAATACCTTTTGCCACAGAGAACACAGAGGACTCAGAGAAAAGATTTAACTTCTTAAATCTTTGTGACCTCTGTGGCTAAAATTTTATTTCCCTTTGTAAGCCAAAGGCTCATGAGTGTTTCATAGTATTAGTATTATATTGTTTCTCAATACCATCAGTTTTCAACCATATATATCCTGTCATTCGTTGATGGAACCTTCAAATATCTCAACGATTGCCTTGCAATCTCCCTGAATACTGGGGCAGCCACCTCTCCTCCCCATGCTACATCCTCGGGCTCATCAATACTAACCATAATTACAAGTTTAGGGTCCCTTGATGGGATATATCCAATAAATGAGGATATAAATTTATCCTCTGAATATCCGCTTTTATCCTGATTTGCCTTTTGGGCTGTCCCAGTTTTGCCAGCTAAACTGTACCCCTCAATAGATGCCTTCTGTCCTGTACCATATTTTATTGCATATTCCAGTATATCGGTAAATTCTCTGCAGGTCTTCTCTGAAACAACCCTTCGAACAACTTCGGGTTTAAACACCTTTGCAGCTACACCATCCCTTTCAACTGCCTTCACAATATGGGGTCTCATAAAAAGCCCACCATTCGCCAAGGCAGAAATAGCTGTTACCAATTGAATAGGCGTAACAGAAATCTCCTGGCCGAAGGATATTGAGGCTAAAGATACGCTTGACCATTTATCTAACTCCCTCACCTTCCCGGTCGACTCACCTGGCATATCAATACCAGTCTTTGAACCCATACCAAACTTTACAATATAATCGAAAAACTTTGTTGCACCTAATCTCTGTGCAATTTTTATTGCACCGATATTGGATGATTTTCCTATAATCTCCTTTAATGTCAGCCATTTATATTTATGCCCTTTTGCCTCATGAATAACTATTCCCCCAATTTCTAACTCACCATTTTCACAAAAAAATATCTCATTTTGACCTGCAATTCCTTCCTCAAGGACAGCAGCCGCTAATATGAGCTTAAATGTAGACCCTGGCTCAAAACTATCAGTTATCACCCTATTTTTCCAATTACCCCTTTCATATTGATTAAAGCTGTTTGGATTGAATTGGGGCTGATCAGCCATTGCCAATATCTCTCCTGTAAAAGGGTCCATAACTATAGCTGTTCCGCCCTTTGCCCTGTATTTTGCCACCTGTCCTGCAAGCTCTTTCTCCGTGATGTATTGAATTACCTCATCGATAGTCAGTCTCAGGTCATAGCCCCTTTCAAGAGAGCCTCCATAGTCATCGGCCGAGTTTATACCCCTTCCAAAGGCATCCTTTTCTATGATTTTCCTGCCTGAGTTCCCCCTCAAATAATCATCATAAAAATATTCTACGCCTGCCAGCCCCGTATTATCTATTCCAACAAAACCAATCATCCTGGCAGCAAGGTCCCTTTTTGGATAAAACCTCTTCCCCTCCTTTAAAAATCCTACACCCTTGATTTTCATAGATTCTACTGTATCTGCCTCATAAGGTGTCACCTTTCTCTTAATCCATATAAATCCTTTTTCACGATTAAACTCTCTGATCATCCTTAAACTATCTATGTTGAGTATTGATGACAGAATTTTCGCTGTTTGCTGAGGTTTTTCTATCACCAGGGGATTTGCATAAATAGAATCTGTATCCACACTCACAGCAAGTTCCCTGCCTCTCCGGTCATAGATAGTCCCTCTCTGGGACATTGAATACAATGTCCTGTAATGCTGTTTTTGAGAAAGATTTAACAACCTCTCATGCTGGAGAATTTGAATATTATAGAGTTTTATCCATATGGTACCAAAACAGATTATAAAAAATATTAAAACAAGATAAATTTTAAATTTAGCCCTTTTCAAGGGATTTTCTAAAAACATAAGTGTATGGTAAATTGAAATCTTTTAAAAGAAAGTTCCATAAAAATCTGTTTGAATCCTTAACCTCTTTAAGGATATGCAAAATTTGTGATTCTGTGAGCAGAGGGCCGTCATCCTATCAATCAGCCTTAACAATAATTATCTGCCCTTCAAGGGGAAATACCAATCCTAACTGAGTGTGTGCTACCTCTTCTACCCTGTCCAGTGACTTCAAACTTGCCAGTTCAACTTTTAAAAGTTTATTACTCTGAATTAATTTCGACTTTTCCTTCATCAACCGTTCAAACTCATAGTTTATATCTAACAGGTAAATATATGGCCAGATATAAAACAAAACCCCTGCAACAAAAAAGAATATACTGATTAAATAAGCTAAAAACTCCTTTGGATTGATATTCTTTCTCTCCCTACTAAATGTATACATAAAAAAACTGTTTAAACTGTTTAAACCGCCTATATTGTCTTTTCTGCTACCCTCAGCTTGGCACTTCTTGATCGTGGATTTATTGTAACCTCTCCCTCAGAAGGGATTACAGGTTTCTTTGTCAATATGTTTATTATGCCCTCTCTTCCACATATACATCTGGGTATATGGGGTGGACAGATGCATCCCCTTTCCATTTCTTTGAATAGATTTTTTACAACCCGGTCTTCCAGAGAATGGTATGAAACAACACATACCCTTCCACCGCTATTAAGAATCGTAATTGCATCTCTTATTGCATCCCCCAATATTCCTAATTCATTGTTTACAAATATTCGTATAGCCTGAAAGGTCTTTGTAGCAGGATGGATTCTTTTATATCTGTAGGCAGGGGGTATTGCAGAAACTATAATTTCTGCTAACTGCGATGTAGTTGTAAGAGGCATCTTTCTCCTCTCTCTGCATATTGCATGGGATATCTCCTTAGCCCACCTCTCTTCACCGTATCTGAAGATAATATCCCTTAATTCTTTTTCTGATGTATCATGAATAATCTCTGCTGCATTCACACCACTGCTCCTGTCCATCCTCATATCCAGAGGTGCATCATGGGAAAAACTGAATCCCCGTTCAGCTGTCATCAGCTGTCGCGTTGAAACACCTAAATCAAAGAGTATTCCATCCACTTTCGGAATCCTCACTCTATTGTTAATAATATTTTTTATATTCCTGAAATTCTCATGAAAGAGAAATATCCTTTTTTTGTATAAAGATAATCTATTCGATGCAAACCGTACAGAGTCTTCATCCCTGTCTATGCCTATAAGAATCCCTGCAGGGGAACTTTTTTTTAATATATACTCTGCATGCCCTCCATCGCCGAGGGTCGCATCTACATATACCTTATCTGACTCGCATTGAAGAAAATCTATTACCTCATTTAACAGGACAGGAATATGAACCATCAGAGTCGTTTACTCGCTACCATTTTTCATAAAAAGCCAACCTCCATAAGTTTATCAGGTAGGGACCTCGCCTTCTCTCTCGCCCCCTTTTTAAATTCATCCCATTTATCCTTACCCCATATTTCAATCTTATTCATTATGCCAATCATGGCTACCTCCTTCTGAAGTCCTGCAAAATCCCTTAAAGTAGTCGGGATCAGTATCCTCCCCTGATTATCCAATGAACATTCTGAGGCATTAGAATATATGATACGAATAAAATCCCTGATATCTTTCTGAATTGTTGGAAGCTGCCTGAGTTTCTCCTCAATACCTGTCCACTCCTCTGTCGGGTAGGCCACTATGTATGGTTCAAAATAGGTGAGAATTAGTCTCCCGCTGTATTTGCTGTTAAGTATCTCTCTAAACTTTGAAGGGATACTCAATCTTCCCTTTGAGTCTATATTCTGGAGTGACTGTCCAATAAACATAACTTTATCCCACTTTATCCCACTTTATCCCACAATTTGGTATGACTATACCAC
>JACQQJ010000121.1 GCA_016207035.1 Nitrospinota bacterium
AGATATTGTATCTCCCCCCTCTTTTTTATTTCTAATACATCTCTCCTCCACCTGGTGGCATAGGAGCAGCAGGTTTCTTTTTTTCTGGAATCTCTGTTACCATCGCTTCAGTAGTAAGTAGCAGAGATGCAATACTGGCGGCATTCTGTAAGGCATACCGGGTCACCTTTGTAGGGTCTATTATACCTACCTTTACAAGGTCTTCAAATTGCTCGGTAGCAGCATTAAATCCTACCGTGGTCTTTTCGTTCTTAACCTTCTCCACAACTACTGAACCCTCCCATCCAGCATTATTTGCAATCTGTCTTATCGGCTCTTCAAGTGCCTTCTTCACAATATTTATACCCACCTGAAAATCCCCCTTAAATTCGAGTTTTTCAAGGGGTGGTACGCACCTCAATAATGCAACCCCACCACCAGCAACAATCCCCTCTTCTGCAGCTGCCTTTGTAGCATGCATAGCATCTTCAATCCTTGCCTTCTTCTCTTTCATCTCAGTCTCTGTTGCTGCGCCTACATGGATTACCGCAACACCACCTGCCAGCTTTGCCAATCTCTCCTGGAGTTTTTCTCTATCGTAGTCTGAGGTTGTATCCTCAATCTGAGTCCTCATCTGTTTTACCCTACCCTCAATTGTAGATCTCTTACCAGCACCCTCTACAATTGTCGTATTATCTTTGTCAATGATTACCTTCTTTGCCCTTCCGAGGTCATCAACGGCAACCTTCTCAAGTTTTATACCGAGGTCCTCAGTTATAGCCTTACCCCCTGTTAACACAGCAATATCTTCAAGCATCGCCTTCCTTCTATCACCGTATCCTGGAGCTTTCACAGCAGCACATTTGAGGGTCCCCCTTAATTTATTGACAACAAGGGTTGCCAATGCCTCTCCTTCAACCTCTTCAGCAATGACCAATAAAGGTTTTCCGCTCTGTGCAATCTTCTCTAAGAGAGGGAGTATATCCTGCAGAGAGCTTATCTTTTTCTCATGGATCAGTATATATGGATCCTCTAATTCTACCTCCATCCTCTCTGCATTTGTAACAAAGTATGGTGAGAGATAACCCCTGTCAAATTGCATTCCCTCTACTATATCAAGGGATGTTTCCATTGATTTTGCCTCTTCCACGGTAATAACCCCATCTTTACCAACCTTGTCCATTGCCTCTGATATGAGATCCCCAATTACCTGGTCATTGTTTGCAGATACTGCACCTACCTGAGAAATCTCCTTCTTCCCCTTTACAGGTATACTCATTTTTTTCAGCTCTTCTATTACAACCTCTACTGCCTTTTCAACGCCCCTCTTTAATTCCATGGGATTTGCACCTGCTGCCACATTCTTGCTCCCCTCCCTGAATATAGCCTGGGCAAGAACCGTAGCCGTCGTGGTTCCGTCCCCTGCAACATCACTGGTCTTGCTTGCTACTTCCTTAACCATCTGTGCACCCATATTCTCAAAGGGGTCTTCCAATTCTACCTCCTTTGCCACTGTCACTCCATCTTTTGTAATAGTAGGAGAACCCCATTTTTTATCAATAACTACATTCCTCCCCTTTGGTCCAAGGGTCACTTTAACAGCATTGGCTAACTTATCTACCCCTTTAAGGATTGTAGCCCTAGCTTCTTCACTGTATATCACTTGTTTTGCTGCCATATGTTACTTCACCTCCAAAACTTGTCCCTTTGGAAAAAGGGAACTGTTATTATTCAATGATGCCGAGAATATCATCAGCTCTTAGTATTAAATGTTCTTCTCCTTCGATCTTTATCTCCGTCCCTGAATATTTCCCAAAGAGAACTTGATCCCCTTCTTTTACCTCAATTGGCTCTCTTTTTCCATTTTCAAGGAGCTTTCCTGAACCAACAGCAATAACCTTGCCGCGCTGTGGTTTTTCTTTGGCAGTATCAGGAATAATAATCCCCCCGCTACTCTTAAGATCCTCTTCTACCCTTTTGACTATAACTCGATCAAATAGAGGCCTAATCTTCATTCAAAATCACCCCCTTTCTTAGTTTTTAAATTTGTTACATTTAACATATAATATCAATAGGTTTCATTGTCAAGTTACAAACAAAAAGATTAGCAAAAATTGAGCCACAAATTGATAAAATAAAAAATTCTTGAGCAAAATTCTTGGAGTTATGATATTGTTTAAAAGGCAATTATCAGGTTTATTTCCAATTAATCTTCATGGC
>JACQQJ010000125.1 GCA_016207035.1 Nitrospinota bacterium
ATTATATAGTATGCCTATGAAAGAGCTTGAATTTTTAGATTTTTTAAGGGAAAAGGAAAAGGAGTTTGATAAAGTCCTTAAACAGGCAAGACTGGAGGCAGAAAAAATAAAGGACATCGCAATGAGGACTGCAGAGGAGATGAAAAAGTCCTTCTCCAGCGAGCTGAAAGGTCTTAAGGATGAATATATGAAAGAGAGTAAAACAAACATAGAAAAGGAGATAGAGGATATGAGAATAAAGGCTCATAAGGAGGCAGAGAAGATACGAAAAAAAGGAAATGAAAGGATTGATAAGGGTGTGGAAGTTGTTATTAAATCAATACTACCTTAAGAAATAATAACTTTTATTTACTATGATTCAAAGGATGAGTAAGGTTCAAATAATTGGAAGTAGAAGAATAATGGAGGAGGTGATAGAACATCTTCATTCTCTTTCGCTCTTACATATAGAAAGTATACCCGAGGATATAAAGAGGAATATATCCTACCATATAATCCCTTTACATGATAATGAGGTAATTTTAAAAGAGAGGGCAGAGAAGTTACTTCACAGGCTTGAGGATTTAATCATTCTACTTCCTCGCCCTTCAGCTCATCTCATATCAGCAATGGCATACCCTTCAGGGCTTTCTTCGGAAATAGGTAAGGAGGGGGGTCTGAAAGCAGGCAAGGGCGAATTTATGATCACTGATATTCTTTCTGATAAATTTCTTTCAGATTTTGATGTTCTTGAAAATAAATTGAGAGACCTCCACAAGAAAAAATCTGAGCTCGAAGAAGGACTTTCTCTTATAGAAAGGTATGAGAGGATATTAAAAAGTCTTGCCCCTCTTATATCAAGGCTGAGTGAACTGAAACATATTGAGTCTACGGGAATTATAATCGATAAGGATAAGGCAGCGATTATTCCTTTGCTGGAAGGGGAAATTAAAGAGATTACTGATGGCATGTATCAGATTTTTAAAAGGGAATTAGATAGAGAAAGCATAGGTGTTATTCTCACCTATCAGAAAGATTATGATGAAAAGGTCAGGGCATTACTATCTGGAGAAGGGATTAGTGAAATAAGACTACCTGCGGAATATTCAGACCTTCCATTGTTTGATGCCCTGAAACATATGATCAGGAAAAGGGAGGAGTTCCCTGTAGAGATATCCAGTATTGAAAAGGAGCTTGAGAGATTATCGAGGGATTGGTACCTGAGAATTGAGGATTTACTATATTTACTTAAAGAGCTTGTTAACGAATTTAAAACATTAAGTTACTGCACATGTACAAATTATACCTTTTTTATCTTTGGATGGATTCCACAAATCTATTTAGATAAATTGAAGGATTCTATTAAGAGGAAATTTGGAGAGAGGGTGATGGTAATCGAGCTCAAGATACAAGAGGGTGAATTGGAAACTGTTCCAGTGTCTATTAAAAATCCAGGGATATTAAAGTCTTTTGAGTTATTCATGAATTTCCTCCCTCCTCCACGATATGATTCTGTAGATCCTACGCCATTTTTGGCCATCTTTTTTCCAGTATTTTTTGGTCTTATTCTTGGAGATTCTGGTTACGGTTTAATTCTTCTCTTTGCAGTAATATATTTGTGGTTTAAATATAAAGAGAATACGACTATCAACGATGTAGTAAAAATCTTTTTTCTCTGCTCTCTAAGTTCTATAATTTTTGGAATATTATTCGGTGAGTTTTTTGGAGAATTGGGAGAGAGGTTCGGTATGCACCCTATCCTTTTAGATCGTGTGAGGGCAATCAAGGGGTTTTTGATTCTCACTATTGCAATAGGAATTGGTCATGTCCTTCTTGGATTTATTATATCCCTTATAAGCTCTATCTTCTGGAGGAGAAAAAAAGAGGCCCTTGGTACAGCATCTTCAATCCTGATGCTCTTTGCTCTATTCCTGTTAGTTAGTATACTTGCTGATTATTTACCGAAAGAATTTCTTACTATGGGTATCATTATCACAATAGTTGCCTTTCCAATTCTTTTAATATCCGGGGGTATTATTAGTATGATTGAACTCATTAAGTCTGTTAGTAATGTCCTCTCCTATGCGCGTATTATGGCACTCGGGGTAGCTTCAGTTACGATGGCGGTTGTTGCTAACAGACTCGGAGAAATGAGTGGTAATATTATTCTCGGAATAATTATAGCCAGCCTTATTCATGCCTTAAACATCATTATAGGTGTATTCTCTCCTACAATTCAATCCCTGCGTCTTCACTATGTGGAATTTTTCAGTAAATTCTATAAGGCTGGAAATAGGAGATATAATCCTTTTAAAAAGATAAGAGGGGAGGTGAAATTATGGAGAAGGGTTTAATTGCCTTAGCTGCTGCTATATCTATTGCCATCTGTGGACTGGCTACGGCGTGGGCACAATCAAAAGTTGGTTCAGCAGGAGCAGGTGCTGTAGCTGAAAAACCTGAGGTGGCTGGAGTTATTATCATTCTTATGGCAATCCCGGAAACTATGGTTATTCTTGGTTTTGTAATTGCTATAATGATTATTTTGACTATACGATGAATTAAAATCGGAGAGTTCTCTGGTAAATTCTTAAACCTTTTTATGAGTTATAATGAACTTATCAATGCTATAGAAAGAGATGCCCTGCGAGGAAGACAAAAAATACTGGAAGATGCAAAGGCGGAGGCAGACAACATTATAAGAAATGCAGAGAAAGAAATAAAGAGATTGAGGAGTGAAAAAATAGATGAAATAAAAGATTCTATTTCCAGAGAGAGGGTCAGGGCTATCAGTCGTGCAAAGAGTGAGTTGAGGATCCTTTTACTTTCTGCAAAAAAGGAGATTCTCTCAGAACTATTTATCGAGGCAGAGGAGAGGATTCATAAATTGAAGAGGGAGAAAAGTTATTCAGATATACTCATAAAACTTATAAAAGAAGCAGTAGAGAAGGGGAGAGAGGAATTAGGTGCTGATGAACTTATAGCATATGTTTCTGAGGATGACATACCCCTTTTAAAGAATAATCTTAAAGGGATTCATATAAATACAAATCAGGATATAGATGAAGGGGTGATTGTGGCATCAGCAGATGATAAATTTAGATTGGTTAATACCTTGAAGAGTCGGTTAGAACGGGCAAAGATGAATATGCTTCCCCTTCTCAATCAGGATCTTTTTGTGGATAAGTGAGTTTAAAATATGGGTCTTCAGGAAAGTGAGTGGGTAAAAACGACCCATAAATTACTTTTATGAAAGAGATTCTTTGGCTTCTGCCTGCGCAGGCCTGTCTGCCGTGACTCCGGCACAGGCAGGCATTGCAGACAGGGACGCCTCAGAATGACATAATGAAACAGCCGAGGGAAGAAAAGGTCTTATCCTGCAGTATTATACACCTCAAAGACCTTTTTTGCATACCTGACAGCAAGTTTTGCCTCTTCTTCTGAGAGAAATTCTATGCCGTATTCTGACTTTATATATAACTCAAACAATTTCCTAAAGGCTCCGACAATCTCTTTTCCAAAGTATCTCTCAGCTAAAGGTGAAAGAACTGCTACCTTACTTGAATATCCCTCTCCCTTCATGGCAAGGGCTGACTGTATCGCATGTTTTGAAGCTATAAAACAGAGATCTGCAATCCCTGAACCCATTTCTTTCTTTAATAATTCTTCAGCAATTTCTATCTTTTTTGATTCAAATTCACAGGACTTTTTGAAAAAATCTGAATATTTCAGCTCAGGCGGCTCATGATTTATGGACATATCTACACTACCATACATTACCTTTCCTTCCCTTTTTACTGCAGTATAAAGTGGTAATTTTTCTTTTTGAAAATCTTCAATGCCTGAAGATACGATGGTAATACATCTTTCGGTTTCAATACCCCTTTCAATTTCATAAACAGACTTGCCTGTTTCTTTGTTCACTCTGTTAAAGATAGCGAGCAGGTCAATATCAGAGTCTTCTCGTGCAGTCCCTTTTGACCATGAGCCATAGAGAATCAGGCATTTAATATTGTCCTTAAATCTTTCAATGAAATTTCTCTGTATCTGTTCAAGTATATCTTTTAGAGCAAGTGGAATATCGTTCATATTGATGAAAAGTATGATTTCCTGGATACAGGTTCGAGGAATACATCCTTTACCTTATCTTTTACTCACCAGTGCGAGGTCTATCAAGTTGTATATGAATAACCTATTTTATATATTTTTGTCAAATGAAGAGCCCTGCAGCAAGGTGTAAGGTATCAAAAAAACTTAAGTCGTTCGTTGTCATTCCTGTGATTTAACAAAATCATGGGCTATCAGCCTGAAGGTTGCGGCTTCCATTGCAAAATAAGGCAAATTAAGGTTAATGGTTCCTACTTAATCTTCAGTGTTTCCGTGTTTCAGTGATTAAATCAGGTCTTTGTTCAGGTATAGGAAATTATAAAATCCTTTGAACACGAATCTCACGAATAATACAAATGGCACAAATGAAGAATTAATTATGAGCTGAAATATCAGCCACAGACATTCACTGATTTTTAAAGCATTTAAGCCGTTTAAACTGTTTGAACAGTTTTAAAAATTAGTCTGTGTTCGTCAGTGGCTAAAAGGTATTTGTATAATTCGTCCTTTCGTGTTCAAGTCTTTTGTTCTTGTAAAAGGGCTGTTTAATAGATTTATCTTTGATATTAATTATTGTATACTTTTGTTAATTTATGGACTTTGGCTATATAAATGCAAGGGTCAGGGCATGGAAGGGAGACCTCTTTAGCGAGGCACATTATAACGATTTTTTAGCTATAGATTCTCTTGAGGGATTTATTGGAAAACTGAAGGGGACATCTTACGGATTTGATTTAGAGGAAGCGAGGGCAAGGTTCAGTGGTAAAGATGGGATTACAATCGTAGAGAAGGGTCTCAAGGGTAATCTTATTAGGACTTTCAGAAAGATATGGGATGAGTCTCCTTCAGGTGCCAGGATATTAATAAAGGCTATACTCTCATTCTGGGATATTTATAATCTAACGACTATTATCAGGGGTATTCACAGGGGGATAAGTCCAGATGAGGTATATTCGATACTTATACCTGCCGGTGATTTTGATGAGTCAGCACTAAGAGAATTAACCCAATTGAGAGACATTCGACTCCTGGCTCAGATTCTTGATACATGGGGAAGTCCATATGGAAGGCCGTTAAAAGGATGTCTCCCTGGTTATCTGAAGAATAAAGAGATTATTGAAATAGAACTGGCTTTAGACCGATTTGTATACAGCTTTTATCTCCCCATGCTCAAGGGTAAGAATTTTAATGTCTCTCTTGTTAAAGAACTTGTAAAGGAAAGGATTGATGCATCCAATATTATTACCCTCTTTAAATTTGTCCCCTCTCCTCATGTACTTACTTTTGGTAAAGGTGATAAAGATAAGGGGGATTTATTGGTGAAAAGCCAGAGCCCCTATCCTGTCCTTGAGTACTATATACCTCATGGAAAAAGGCTTACAGAGAAGGATTTCATAGTGCTTAGCAGATGCAAGGATATGAACGAGCTGTCCAGTGGTTTAATTGTAAGGATGAAGGAAGAAAATTGGAAGGAGATGTTAAGAATGGTAGACCCAACTGACATTTCTATGCTTGAGGTAGAGATGGAGGATTTAATCGGGAGGGGTTTTTGTAATAAGGCAGTAACCAATCCTTTAAGTATTGCTGTAATTGTGTGCTTTTATTTCAGAAAGATTAGAGAGATAAAAATTTTGAGACTTATAGGAAGGGGTAAGGAATTTTTAATCCCTGTAAAAGAAATTAAAAGATACCTGCGGATGGGTTACGGGTTATGAATTCAGAGGGAATATCATAGTATTATGTCAAAGATTCTGGTGATTACATATCATGACATGGCAGTGGGTTATAAACTTGCAGGTTTAGATGTGGTAGAGGTAAAGGAGGGGGACGATTTTTCGGGGATACTCACGAGTGTTCTGAAAATGGATGATATAGGTATTTTAGCTGTAGAGGATACTATTCTGGATAAAATACCTGGACATATTATGAAAAGGTTAGGGAAGATGACACTACCTCTGATTGTTCCAATCAGCACTCCTTCAGAATGGAAAGGCGGCAAACGGGGTGAAAGCTATATAGAGCGCCTCATAAGGAGGGCGGTAGGGTATCAGATAAAAATAAAGGGTAGTCTTTAGCCATAAAACATTTGCGCTAACTGAGTTGTTATTCTTAGTTCATGTAAAGGAAATTATAAAAATTTGACACAGAGGCACGGAGACACAGAGAAAGACAGATAGGACACCAGACAAAGTGTACCAGAGCACCAGTAAAAAAACAGGTGACTGGTGACTAATAACTGGTGACTTTTTCTTTATGATCTCTGTGTCTCAGTGTCTCAGTGGTTTAATCAGGTTTTTGTCCATTATGGAAAATATAGAAGGAAAGATTTGTGAAATATCAGGTCCCCTTGTCGTAGCGAAGGGTATGAGAGGGGCAAAGATGTATGCTACTGCAATGGTTGGCGAGGCAGGTTTAATAGGGGAAATAATCAGGATAGAAGGTGATAGAACTGCAATGCAGGTCTATGAGGATACCAGTGGCTTATACCTGGGTGAGAGTGTTGTATCTTCCGGGAGTCCTCTCACCGCTAACCTTGGCCCAGGGCTATTGTCCAATATATTTGACGGCATACAGAGACCTCTTTCAGAAATCAGAGGGGAGGCAGGGGATTTTATAAAGAAGGGGATTCATCTGAAATCCCTCAGGAGAGATGTGAAATGGAAATTTACCCCGGAGGTAAGGGTAGGGGAAAAGGTAAGTGAGGGGGATCAGCTCGGCACTGTCCGTGAGACACCAAAGATCATACACAGGATTAGAGTTCCCATAGGTATTTCAGGGGTTGTAGAGGAGATAAGGGAGGGTGATTTTACTATTGAGGATGGAGTGGCTGTTATTAGTGGAAGAACAATAACTATGATTGATAATTGGGGTGTAAGAAGGCCCCGTCCTTACAAAAAGAAACTTTCACCGAGTATTCCATTTATAACAGGTCAGAGGGTATTTGATTTTCTTTTTCCAATAGCTGAAGGAGGAACTGCTATTGTGCCAGGCGGATTTGGAACAGGAAAAACGATCATAGAGCATTCATTAGCAAAATTTGCAAGGGCTGATATTATCATATATGTTGGTTGTGGTGAAAGGGGAAATGAGATGACAGAGGTTCTCACAGATTTTCCAAATCTGATTGACCCTTCTACCGGATTCCCTCTCATGAGCAGAACTGTCTTAATTATCAATACCTCCAATATGCCGGTAGCTGCGAGGGAGGCATCCATCTTTACCGGGATAACCATAGCTGAGTATTACAGGGATATGGGGTATCATGTTGCCATGATGGTTGACTCTACATCCCGATGGGCTGAGGCATTGAGGGAGATATCCTCAAGAATGGAGGAGATGCCGGGAGAAGAGGGTTATCCGCCATATCTTGCGACCCGACTTGGAAATTTCTATGAGAGGGCAGGGCGGGTTATCTGTCTCGGTAAGGAAGAAAGGATCGGTTCTATTACTATTATAAGTGCCATTTCGCCGCCCGGTGGAGACCTTTCAGAACCAGTAACTCAGGCATCTCTCAGGGTAACTGGGGCGCTGTGGTCCCTTGATACAGACCTTGCTTATAGACGCCATTTTCCTGCCATAAGCTGGACACGGAGTTTCAGTCTCTACATAACACCCCTGAAAGATTGGTTTTCAACTCATGTAGCCCATGATATAAATGAGATGAGGGAAAGGCTTTTTGGCTTACTCCAGAGGGTTGAGGAGTTAAATGAGATTATACAATTGGTGGGTCTGGATGCCCTCCAGGATACAGATAGGATTACTTTTGAAGTAGGCAATATAATCATAGAAGGATTCTTAAGGCAGAATGTGTTTCATGAGGTGGATGCATTTAATTCACTTGAAAAACAATACTGGATGCTCTGCTGTATATTTAAATATCATGAGGAGTCTTTCAAAGCACTGAAGAGGGGGATATTTCTTGAGAAGATATTGGATAATCCATACAAAACCAGACTCCTGAGGATGATAGATTTCAGAAACGAAGATATGGAGGGGGAGGCAAAGATTTTAATGGGGGAGATAGAGAAGATATGGACCTCTTAACCAGAGAATTTCAAACGATAAGTTATATATCAGGGCCTATTTTATTCCTTGAAAAGGTGAGAAAGGTTTCTATGGGTGAGATGGTGAGTGTAATTCTTTCTCCAGGAGATGAGAAGAGGGGACAGGTTCTTAAGATCACAGAGCGTCATGCAATAATTCAGGTTCTGGAGGGGACATCCAATATTGATACATTAAGGGCAAAGGTCAGGCTTGGTGGAGAGGTAGCAAAAATTGGTGTCTCTGTGGAGATGCTTGGAAGAATCCTCAATGGTGCCGGTGAGCCGAGAGATGGTTACCCCCCTATTATTCCAGAGAAACGAATGGAGATAACAGGCTTCCCGATAAATCCTGTCTCAAGGGATAAGCCGTCTGATTTTATCCAGACAGGGATATCTTCTATCGATGGATTGAATACCCTGGTAAGGGGACAGAAGCTTCCCATATTTTCAGGTGCAGGGCTTCCTGCCAATGAGATTGCCGCTCAGATTGTAAGGCAGGCATCGATCCGACAAGCTCACGATGAAAAGGGAGGGGAGGGGAGGCAATTTGCAGTGGTCTTCGGTGCAATGGGGATTACCAGCAGGGAGGCATTTTACTTTATGAAAGGTTTTGAAGAGACAGGGGTAATGGATAGAACTGTACTCTTCATAAATCTGGCTGATGACCCCACTATTGAGAGGCTCTTCACTCCAAGGATTGCCCTTACTGCAGCAGAATATCTGGCATTTGAACTCGACATGGATATCCTTGTCGTGCTTACAGATATGGCTAATTATTGCGATGCTTTAAGGGAGATAGGGAGTGTCAGAGAGGAGATTCCCGGGAGGAGGGGTTATCCTGGTTATATGTATACAGACCTTGCAACGATCTATGAACGGGCTGGAAGGATCAGGGGTAAAAGGGGTTCTATTACCCTTCTCCCAATTCTTACCATGCCAGATGATGATATAACCCATCCGATACCTGACCTTACAGGATATATAACTGAAGGGCAGATAGTGTTGAGCCGCCAGTTGTGGAAAAAGGATATATACCCCCCTGTTGATGTCCTTCCCTCTCTCTCCCGCCTCATGAATTTAGGGATTGGAGGCGGCAAGACAAGGGAAGACCACCGTAACCTTTCAGATCAACTTTATTCTCTGTATGCAAAAGGGAGGGATGTAAGAAAACTCTCTACGATAGTAGGGGAAGAGGGTTTAAATGAGCTTGATAAGAAATATATGAATTTTGTAAATGAATTTGAGAAGAGATTCATTGGACAGGGGGAGGTTAACCGCACCATAGAAGAGACCCTGAGCATTGGCTGGGGGCTTCTTAAACTTATGCCAAAGTCTACCCTGACAAGGATAAGAAAAGATTTTATAGAAAGATACTATGGAACAGATATCAGCAACCAGGCTTAATTTATTAAATCTTAAGATTCAGTTTGAAGTTGCAAAAGATGGTGTTCGGCTGCTCAGGAGTAAGAGAGAGGCATTGATAAGTGAATTTTTTTTCCTTATGGAAAAGGCATCAGCATCAAGAGATACCCTTGAAAAGGGGCTTGAAGATGCTTTTGTATCAGTGACATTGGCAAAGGCATTTCTTGGGGAGGATATTTTAGAATCTGCAGCGTATGCATACAAGAGGGATATACAGGTTAGTATTAAGATGAAGAATATCATGGGGGTTGTAATCCCCGAGGCAGAGGAAAAGAATATAAAGAGGGCCTTTGATGCGAGGGGAACCTCTCCTCTCTTTGAACCGTATAGAATAAAAGATGTAGCAGAGAAATTCGAGGATATTCTCAATAGCATAATAATGGTAGCCTCAAGGGAGATTAAATTAAAACGATTGGGGGACGAGATACAGATCACAACCCGGAGGATAAATGCCATAGAAGAGATAATAATTCCGTCTTTGATGAAGAGAATTGAGTATATAGACAGGGCCTTAGAGGAGAGGGAGAGGGAGGATATATTCAGATTAAAGAGATTTAAAAGCTTACGATTATAATAAAAACTTTAATCCAAAAAATGCGTTAAAGAAAAATGGCAGAGTTCTGTGGTTAAGCATTATTTGACTTTAATAAACATGATGGATTTTAATTTTATACTTGACGATAGATAGTTAATTTGATAAAAATCTTTTAAGGGTTGTATAAC
>JACQQJ010000122.1 GCA_016207035.1 Nitrospinota bacterium
AAATTATACTTGAATTGGATCTATCCCCAAACCTTTTTATGAATTATTGTGGTTTATTATGTTTCAGAAATCAATTTTATTGAAAATAAGATAAGAGTATGATAGAAAATTTAATTGTTTCTCATTATTTTGGAGGTAAAGGTATATGACCCCTAAAAATATATACAAAATATTATTAATATCAATTACAGGTATTTTATTTTTTACTTCAGCACATGGAGAAACTGATGAGGAGAATAATATCAGAATCTATGAACAGCTTAATGCTGGAGTTGTTAATATACTGAAGGTAGCAGTATCATATGATTTTTACTATGACCCCATACCAACAGAGGCATCTGGTTCAGGTGTTGTAATCGATAAGAATGGCTATATATTAACAAATAGTCATGTCGTTGAGGGTGCTGAAACATTAGAGGTTACCCTTGTTGACAGCAGCAAATGGAATGCAAAGATTATTGGTACTGACCCAAAGAATGATATTGCTGTTATAAAGATAGATGCACCTTCCCAGAAATTAACGATTATACCCTTTGGTGATTCAGGTGATTTAAAGGTTGGACAAAAGGTACTCGCCATTGGAAATCCCTTTGGGCTTGACAGGACATTGACAACAGGAATCATAAGCTCACTGGGAAGAACACTGAGGAGTGAAACAGGAGTTGAGATGGATGGAATCATACAGACAGATGCCTCAATAAATCCAGGAAATTCGGGAGGGCCACTTTTAAATTCTGAAGGAAAACTTATTGGATTAACAACTGCCATATTCTCCCCATCTGGCGGAAGTGTAGGTATAGGATTTGCTGTGCCTATAAATGTTGTAAAGCGTATACTTCCTGATCTCATACAGAAGGGATATATACCATATCCATGGATAGGATTAGAAATGCAAACCATCATACCTGAATTTGCAAAAGAACTGTCTCTTCCTGTCAATAAAGGGATATTAGTTGCGAAGGTTATTCCTGGAAGCCCTGCTTCTAAGTCAGGATTGAGGGGTGGGAAAAATTATCTCAGGGTAGGAAATATAATACTGGTGGTAGGTGGAGACATTATAGTATCTGTTGATGAAAAAGAAATGAATGTTGTCAGCGATATGTTCAGATTTTTAAAAGAGAAAAAACCTGGAGATATAATAAACATAACCATTTATCGTGATAACAAGAAAATGAATGTAAAGGTAAAACTTGAGGAAGAAGGAAGGAGGGGTCAACAGTGAATAAAAAATTAGTCATAAGGCTTACCTCACTAACTTCAATAATAATCATTTCACTGTTTCCTATTGTCAATGGATGTATGTTTGCAGTCGTTGGAGGGGCTGGTGTTGAGACAGGTTATATCGCAGGTCAAAAAGATCAAACTGCAGGGGAGGTAGTTGATGACCAATGGATAACAACAAAGATAAAATCGAAATTTATAGCAGACCCTGATATCAGTGCATTTAAAATAAATGTTGACACTGAAAATGGGGTTGTTACCCTTAAAGGAAAAGTAAACTCTGAAGGAGAGGCAGAAAAGGCAGTCCTAATTGCTAAGAATACAAAAGGGGTAAAGAAGGTTGTAAATAAGATTGTGGTAAATAAATAAGCCCGGGCTTGAAGACCCTCTCCTAATTTACTCACAAACTATTGCCCCAACCGGGATTACCTTTTATACAGGCAGCACATACCCTTCAGAATATCGTTTCAATTTATTCTTTGCTGATTGGAATAGAGGTCATATACACCGTGTCATCTTCGACGGAAGGGAGGGAAAGAAGATATTGAGAGTTGATGACAACTTCTATGTCCATACAGATGGGATCATTGACCTGATAGATGGTACTGATGGTAATCTCTACTTCACGGACCCTCAAGGTATTTATAGATTGGTCTTGGAATAAAGAGTCAGATGGAGAGGTAATTTTAAAAAAAGGAGGCAAATCATGTATGCCATAACAGGTGCAACAGGAAATATCGGGAGCAAGATTACAAAGATCCTTCTCGACAAAGGAGGAAAAGTTAAAGTCATTGCAAGAACGGCTGCGAATCTGAAAATGTTTGTCGACCGCGGCGCTGAGGCCGCAGCAGGAGATGCTGAGGATTCAAAATTTTTAACTAAGGCCTTCAGTGGTGCTGAGGCTATCTTTACTATGATCCCCCCAAACTATCAGGCAAATGATTTTCGAGCATACCAGAACAGATTTAGTGCGAGTATTGCAACAGCTATTAAGAATTCGGGAGTTACCTATGTCGTAAATCTCAGTAGTCAAGGGGCTGACATGCCCGAAGGAACCGGACTAATCAAGGGACTCCATGACCAGGAGCAGAGGCTCAACAAACTCGAAGACATCAATATTATCCACCTTCGGTGTGCATATTTCATGGAAAACCTCCTCAAGAACATTCCCCTCATAAAAAATTCCGGCATCATGGGAAGCGCTATCATGGGGGACTTAAAATTCCCCATGATAGCAACAAAAGACATTGCAGCCGTTGCTGCCGATTATCTCATAAGGCATAACTTTTCTAACAAGTCTATACTGGACCTTCTTGGCCAGCGGGGTGTAAGCCTAAATGAGGCTGCCACAGTTATCGGCAAAAAAATCGGGAAACCAGAACTGAAATATGTACAGTTTCCCTATGACCAGGCAGAAAAGGGTCTTCTTCAGGCAGGTTTATCCCCTGATGTGAGCAGGTTGTTTGTCGAGATGAGCAAGGCATTCAATGAAGGGTTGATTAAATACCAGAGACGCACACCAGAAAATACGACACCCACATCGCTTGAAGAGTTTGCGGACTTCTTTGTTCAGGTGTACAAGAGTTCATGATGGGGACATAATAATCACACAGAGAGATTAAAAAGGTTGAATTCCGATCATCATTAGCCCGTATTGGATTGAATAGCATAGATAAAGCTGTTAAGAAATAGTTTTATCTTATGAGAGATTACCTCGAAAGAGATCTAATATATCTTATCCTCTCCAGGACAGGGGGATGGGAATAATAGAGGGCAACATATAATGGATGGGGATAAAGGTTCGACAGGTTCTCCTTGGTAAGTTTTACAAGTGCACTTGCTATAACCTCGGTATTCTCTGTTAGTTCAAATGATGCCCTGTCAGCCTCCCTTTCATGCATTCTGGAAAATGAATTCATCAGCCATCTCAGGGGCAGCGTAATGATCCCGGAAAGGAAGGCAAGAATTAATAATTTTACAAAGAGCGTATCGGTCCTGATATTAAAAAGTATCAAAAGAAGATTGCCCTGAACCAATCTGAAAGAAAGATAGAGCGCAATAAGTGAAAAGGCCTCCATGAGAGCCATTGTCTTGACCAGATGTTTTCGCTTCCAGTGTCCTATTTCGTGTGCCAGGACAGCTAACAGCTCATCATGGCTCATAGTATCCAAGAGCGTATCAAAAAGGACGATCCTCTTTGTCCTTCCTATACCCGTAAAGTATGCGTTTGTATGCCTGCTCCTCCTGGAGGCATCTATCTTCTGTATCCTGCTGAAATGTATACCTCCCTTATCAGCCAACCTCACGATCTTATCCTTTAGTGATTCATCGTCAACAGGGGTAAATTTATTGAAAAGAGGCTCAATCACATAGGGAGATATATACATGATGAATATGCTGTAGATCAGAAGAAATGACCATACCCAGAACCACCAGTAATCAGGACTCCACTGGATTAAAAAAAAGGCGGAGAATATAAGGAGAGATATCATGACCGTTGAGATCAGGAGTGATTTAACAAAGTCAGATACCCAGAGCCTTGGTGTCATAGTATTGAAACCATATCTGTTCTCTATCTTAAATCTACTGTAAAGGCTGAAAGGGATTGACAGGATCTCATCACCATAGGATAGGAGCGTAAAGAAGAGCCACCCTGAGACTAAGAAAGGAAGATTCAGTGTTGATATCCATGAGTTATATTTATCAAGAAGGCCGGCGAAGATAAACATGATGACTACGACATTATTAAATAGTGATACTGTAAAGTCGAAGCGTGTCTTCTCGGTCTGATACTCCTTTGTTTTGTTCAGCAGCTTTTCATCTATCCCCGATTTAAATTCAGGAGGGATAGTTGAACCAGACATCCTCATATGCCTTAAATTTAAAAAGAGAACGCTATATTTAAATGCCTCTTTTAGGATATATGCAAAGAGTATAAGAATAAGATATATCTTCACGATAGCAGACCTCCCTTTTCTGCTTTATTATAACCATAGTTGCCCTCATTGAATCAAATAGATACTTTTGAGTAGTAATCTATCCTACTGTATACACTTTTTCTTTTGATGGTTTTGCAGTAAGGTTAAAGATGATAAAACCGACCAGTCCTTTTTGCGTGTATGCGCAGGCAGGATTAATGATTTTTAACTATTGATTTTTTACAGTGCTTTATAATAGTATGAAATGCTGGCTAAAGGTTGAAGGCTCAAACCTTTAGCCTAAATTCTTTTTAATTGATGAACATTATTTTTATGGGAACCCCGGATTTTGCTGTCCCTACATTAAAGGGATTAATTAATTCTCAGCATAAAGTCATTGCTGTCGTTACCCAGCCTGATAGACCAAGGGGAAGGGATAGAGAGATACTCCCTTCACCTATAAAACTTGCAGTGAGTGAAGCCAACCTGATAGCGACAGAGACTCATAAAATAGAGGTATTACAGCCAGAGAAGGTTAAAGAACAAGCTTTTATAAAAAAATTGAGTGAATATAAACCAGAATGCATTGTAGTTGTAGCCTTTGGTCAGATTTTGCCCAAAGAGATACTATCTTTACCTAAATATGGTTGTATAAATCTCCATGCCTCTTTACTTCCAAAGTACCGTGGCGCAGCACCCATACATTGGGTATTATTCAAGGGGGAGACAAAAACAGGTGTAACATCCACTCTCATGGACGAAGGCATGGATACAGGTGACACATTGATTCATAGGGATATTGAAATAAAAGATGAGGATAATGCAGGGACACTGAATGACAGACTATCAAGGATAGGGAGTAATGTTATTCTTGAAACACTGGATGGACTTGAAAAGGGAATCATAAAAAGGATAAAACAGAATAATCTATCTGCTACCTATGCACCAAAATTAAAAAAGGAAGACTCTCTTATAAATTGGAGAGATAGTGTAATAAAAATAGTAAACAGGGTCAGAGGATTATCACCAGAACCAGGGGCTTATACATTTTACAATAGAAAGCGATTAAAGGTAATGAAGGCAGGATATTTATTAAAAGATGTAACTGGTGAAAGTGGTGAAGTATTTGAGGTGAATAGGAATGGTATAAAAGTAGTTTGTGGAGATGGTCTTGTTATTATTAAAGAACTCCAGCTTGAAGGAAAAAAGGTTATGGGTGTAGGTGAATTTATTTCCGGACATGATATAAAGGCAGGAGAAAGATTTGGAGGACCAAATGGAAAATCTATTACTTAAAATTAAAAATAGATCTGCCAGGATAAGTATTATTGGCCTTGGTTATGTAGGACTCCCCTTAACAATGGAATTTTATAAATCAGGTTTTACAGTAATTGGTATAGATGTTGATAAGGGGAAGGTGGAATCTCTTAAAAAGGGTGAGAGTTATGTTCAGGATGTAAAAAATGAAGATATCATTAATTCAATTAAGAATGGAAAATTTATACCCTCTACTGATTTCAGTCTGTTAAAAGAAGCTGATACAGTAAGTATATGTGTCCCAACACCTTTGAGAAAGACAAGGGACCCTGACATATCTTATATAGTATCTGCTGCATCTGAGATTAAAAAATATCTCCATAAAGGTCAGTTAATAGTCCTTGAGAGCACAACATACCCTGGCACTACCGATGAAGTCCTCCTTCCTAACCTTGAGTCAGGAGGTTTGAAGGTTGGCGTTGATTTCTATCTTGCCTTTTCTCCTGAAAGGGTTGACCCTGGGAACAAGAGATATAACACAAAAAATACTCCCAAGATTATTGGAGGGGTAACAAGCGAATGCACCCTGGTTGCCAAATATCTCTATGAACAGTCAATTGATGTGGTAATACCGGTATCATCAACAAAATGTGCAGAGATGGTGAAGCTCTTGGAAAATACCTACAGGGCTGTCAATATCGGGCTTGTAAATGAAATTGCCATAATGTGTGACAGATTAGGGATAAATGTCTGGGAGGTTATAGATGCTGCTGCGACAAAACCCTTTGGATTTATGCCATTTTATCCTGGTCCAGGACTCGGTGGACACTGTATACCAATCGATCCCCTTTATCTGTCATGGAAATTAAAGACGCTCAATTATACTGCACGGTTTATTGAATTAGCAAGTGAGATTAATACCAGTATGCCTCTATATGTTGTTTCAAAAGTATCTGATGCCTTAAATGAAAAGAAGAAAAGTATTAACGGTTCAAGTATTTTATTGCTGGGTGTTACCTATAAAAGAAATATTAATGATCTCAGGGAGTCACCTGCCCTTGACATTATAAAACTTTTAAAAAATAAAGGTGCAGAAATTAGTTTTCATGACCCGTATGTTGCTTCTATCCATGAAGCAGATGGTGTGAAAAAAGTAGAATTAAATGAACAGGTGTTACATATAGCTGATTGTGTTGTTGTTGTCACAGACCATAGCAATTTTGATTATCCCTGGATAGTTAAACACTCTAAATTAATTGTAGATACAAGAAACGCTACAAAGGGTATTAAAGTGGGAAGGGAGAAGATAGTGAAACTGTAAGGAGATTGAAGATTGAAAATTTAAATTATTCAATCATAAATCTTCAATTGTCAATCATAAATCTTCAATTGATATATGAATATATGTGTCATAGGAACAGGATATGTAGGTCTCGTTACGGGGACCGTCTTTGCAGACCTTGGAAATGAGGTTATATGTATTGATAAGGTAAAGGAAAAAATTGACTCCCTGAATAAATCTATAATGCCTATATATGAGCCAGGGCTTGAGGAGATGGTGAAGAGAAATGTTATTGATAAAAGGCTATTTTTCTCAACTGATTTACAGGGTGCAGTGGAAAGGGCAGAGATAATCTTTATATGTGTCGGGACCCCTCCAAAGGATAATGGAGAGACTGATTTATCCTTTGTTGAGGAAACAGCAAAGGGAATAGCAAAATATATAAATGGATATAAGATTATAGTTAATAAAAGCACTGTCCCAGTTGGAACAGGGGACTTCGTCAGACAGGTAATAGAGAATAATAAGACTGATAATGCAAATTTTGATGTTGTGTCAAATCCCGAGTTTTTAAGAGAAGGCTCTGCTATCACTGATGCATTATCTCCTGACAGGATAATCATAGGAGCACCAACCAAACAGGTGGCTGTAAAATTATTAGAACTTTACGCCACTATTGGCAAACCGATGCTTATCACTGATGTCTATAGTGCAGAGATGATAAAGTATGCATCAAATGCCTTTCTTGCCATGAAGATTTCATTTATAAATGCCATAGCAGATATATGTGAACTTACAGGTGCTAATATTACTGATGTTACCAAAGGAGTCGGGTATGACTCCAGAATAGGACATGCATTTTTAAATGCAGGTCTTGGGTTTGGTGGTTCATGTTTTCCGAAAGATATACAATCTCTGGTTCATACAGCCGAAAGATTTAGTTATGATTTTAAACTCTTAAAAGATGTCCTTGATATAAATAAAGAGAGGGTCTCTCACTTTATAAAGATTATAAGAGATAAGCTTGTCCCTGCAGAGCCTGCCCCTGCAGTAGTAAGCAGGGGGCATAAGCAGGGAATGGGTGATTTACAAGGTAAGGTTATAGGAATACTTGGACTCTCTTTTAAGCCGGATACGGATGATATGAGAGACGCAAAGTCAGTAGAGATAATTAATATACTTCTCAATGAGGGGGCGGTTATTAAGGCTTATGACCCCGTTGCAATAGAGAATGCAAGAAAGATACTCCCTGACATTTACTATTGCACAAGTCCATATGAGGTGGCAGATGGTGCAGATGCAATTGTTATTATTACAGAATGGAGGGAGTTTAAGCTTCTCAACATGGAAAGAATAAAAAACCTCATGAGCAAACCCTTTATCTTTGATGGAAGGAACATATATGATACTGAGAGGATGAGAAAAATGGGGTTTGAGTATTACAGTATAGGGAGACTATGAAATGAAGCAATGAGTAACGAGCAATGAGCAACGAGTTTTTTTACTCATTGATCAGCACTCATTGCTCATCGCTTACTTAATCTATGTCACGATTATTGATTACAGGTGGTGCAGGGTTCATTGGCTCTCATCTGTGCGATTATCTACTGTTAAAAGGTCACCATGTAATATGTATGGATAATCTTATAACAGGTGATATTGCAAACATAGGACACATAAGGGATGACAGGTTTATTTTTGTAAAATATGATGTTACAAATTATATGTATATAGAAGGCAAACTTGATTATATCCTCCATTTCGCCTCACCTGCCAGTCCTATAGATTATCTTAATCACCCTATTCAAACTTTAAAGGTTGGTTCCCTGGGCACTCATAAGGCATTAGGTCTTGCGAAAGAAAAGGGGGCAACATTTCTCCTTGCATCCACATCTGAGGTCTATGGTGACCCCCTCATTCATCCGCAGAGGGAAGATTACTGGGGTAATGTAAATCCTGTCGGTCCAAGGGGTGTTTATGATGAGGCAAAGAGGTTCGCAGAGGCAATTACTATGGCATATCACAGGTATCATGGAATCCCAACACGAATTGTAAGAATATTTAATACCTTTGGGCCAAGGATGCGGATAAATGACGGCAGGGCTGTCCCAACATTTATAAGCCAGGCGTTAAATGATGAGGATATTACAGTATTTGGTGATGGTAGTCAGACAAGGAGCCTTTGTTATGTTTCTGATTTAGTAGAAGGGATATACAGACTCATGATGTCTGAAGAGAGTGAGCCTGTAAATATTGGAAATCCGAATGAAATGACAGTCTTGCAGTTGGCAGAGAGGATTATTAAAAAGACAGGGGGTAAGGGTAAGATTGTTTTCAAACCACTCCCTGTTGATGACCCAAAGCAGAGGAGGCCTGATATTTCTAAGGCAAAGAAATTATTAAAATGGGAACCTGTAGTGAGTCTTGAGAACGGGCTTGATAAGACAATAGAGTATTTTA
>JACQQJ010000016.1 GCA_016207035.1 Nitrospinota bacterium
CCGCCGTGACAGGGCGGTGCTCTAACCAATTGAACTACGTCCCCAATTGTCTGTAAACAGGTGAATAAGTAATAAATAGCAGTTAAATTATTTTTAGTCAAGCATTTTTATCTTAAGATGCTGGGAGATAAATATGAAAGGTTGTCCCGATACCTACTTTTGAATCAACAGCGATGAGTCCATTATGCCTTTTTATAATTGAGTAACAGATTGCAAGTGCAAGCCCCATCCCTTTCCTTGAATACATATCTTTTGTACTGAAGTAGGGGGTAAATATCTTTTTCAGGTTCTCCTCAGGGATTCCTGTACCCTGATCTTCTATAGAAATCTTGAGGTATCTTCCTTCCCTGAGCGGAAGATTATCTTTTTCACTCACATCAGTGTTCTCAGCCTTAATCCTGACATTCCCTCCATGTGGCATGGCTTCAATGGCATTCGTTATAATACTTTTTATTACCTGCTTTATCTCTGTCTTATCAACTTTAAGGGGATAGAGATTTTCAGGGATGATACATTCGCAGAAAATATTCTTTAAACCGCCTGGTAAGAGGTTTTTTGTGTCTTTTAAAATTTCTGATATTGAAATGAGATTTTTTATCGGGTCTCCACCATGAGAAAAGGTAATGAGCATATTGCTCAGCTCTTTTGACTGCATGCATATATTTTCTGCCTCTGACAGTCTTTTGAAACTTTCATCATCAGGATGCAAATTCCTCTTTGCAAGAAATATGTTTAATAAAAGGGCTGTAAGCAGGTTATTGAAATCATGTGCAATCCCACCTGCAAGGGTTCCGATTGATTCAATCAAACGCCTCCTCTCGAGTTCGTCTTCTAACTGTTTACGCCTTGTAATATCTTCAATTAAGGCAATAAAATACTTTGGATTGCCAGAAGGGTCTTGAACGAGGGCAACTGAAAGACTGATATAGATTATTGAGCCATTCTTATGAATATAACGCTTTTCCGTAAAATATGTCCTGGTTTTACCAGCTAACATTTGCTGCAAGGCATAGAGATCCTTCTTAAGGTCATCAGGATGGGTAATATCCTTAAAAGTTAAGCCCAGTAGCTCATCCTCTGTATAGCCAACAATTTCACATAGTTTTTTGTTAACCTGTAGCCATTTCCCTTCCGCGGATGTATGTGCTATGCCTACTGGTGCTAAATCAAAGGTAATTTTGAACTTTTCCCTACTTTCTTTTAATGCATATTCTATTTTTTTAAGCCTTGTTATGTCAAAGATGCTGACAAGAAGATTTTTAAAACCTGCATCTTCTGAAGGGATTGTTATGCTTATAAATATATCTATGAGCTCTCCCTGTAAAGTTTTATTAACAGCCTCAGCTTCAAAATATGTCTTCCCTTCAGCTATTGCTATCAATACTTCCTTAAATGTTTTATATGATTCTGTTGTAAAAACCTTATCCAGTGAACTTAATAATTCATCTTTACTCTTGGCTCTATAGAGTTTTAAAGTAAAATTATTTACATTTAAAATTTTTATCATTTGAGCGGCTTTATATACAAAGTCAGGGGTTTCGTTAAAATATTTTCTAAAATCTGTAATTCCTTTAGACTTCAAATCATTAATATTCTTTTTAACCTCAGAATAATCCTCTTCCCACAGAGAAACTGAAGCTATATCAAATATTGTCTTATATCTTTTCTCACTGAAGGTCTGTTCTATTGACATATCTTTTTCATTCATGTTGAGTACCTACATTAGATGGTAAAGGTTTAAAATTATTAATAATTTCTGGCAGAAAAAAATTAGTATATTATATAATAGCAGAATCAGAAAAAAATAAAAACCTGGAGATTTATACTATGAGTGTAAAAGGTTCTTACCCATGGTTTGTTCGAAAAGATCTGGATGGGTTTTTCGGGCTTGCAATAGACAATCTTATACAGCTGATGCTGATAGTCTCTCTCACAAAAGTTGTTGCTGGAATACCTGAAGAGGTAATATTTAATTTTATCCTCCCCGGTGCTGCCCTCTCTATAATTAGTGGAAATATCTTTTATTCAATACAGGCACGAAATCTTGCCATACAGACAGGAAGGGAAGATGTAACCGCCCTTCCCTATGGGATAAATACGGTAAGTCTTTTTGCATATATATTTTTCATAATGGGCCCTGTTTATCAGGAAACAAAGGACCCTCTGTTTACATGGAAAATAGGGCTTGTAGCATGTTTCTTCAGCGGTGTGATAGAGACAGCAGGTGCCTTTGTTGGAGACTGGCTTCGGAAGGTAACACCTCGTGCAGCCCTCCTGTCTACCCTTGCCGGGATAGCGGTAACATTTATTTCAATGGAGTTTACATTCCAGATTTTCGATAAACCAGTCCTGGCACTGGTCCCGATGGCAATCATCCTTTTTTACTATATGTCGCATATAAGATTGCCTGGTGGTCTCCCCGGTGGTTTATTCGCCATGATAATAGGAACAGGAACTGCATGGATATTGAATTTTTCAGGGATAAGGGGTTATTTTGAACCTGATTGGAGTAAGGGCATTGAGATGACCTTACATCCCCCGGTGCCAGTTATTGGGAGTGTGTTAAGCATGATCGGGAGTAAATATGTCTGGCGCTATATGTCTGTGATTATACCTATGGGATTATTTAATGTAGTTGGATCCCTTCAAAACCTTGAAAGTGCAGAGGCAGCGGGTGATAAATTTGAAACAAAACCATCACTCCTTGCCAATGGGCTCGGTAGTATTCTTGCCTCTTTTCTCGGGAGCTGTTTTCCGACAACAATATATATAGGTCATCCCGGATGGAAGGCGCTTGGGGCAAGGACTGGGTATTCCATATTGAACGGTGTATTTATAGCCTTTCTATGTCTCACAGGGACGATGGATAGTGTCCTGAAGATTATCCCCCTTGAAGCAGGTGTTGGTATCCTCCTGTGGATAGGTATAATTATTGTTGCACAGGCATTTCAGGAGACACCAAAACATCATGCCCTTGCTGTTGCAGTCGGATTATTCCCTTCACTTGCATCGTGGGGGCTTAATATGGTGAATGCAGGTCTTCGGGCTGCAGGGACAACCCTTTATAATGCAATAGGTAATGACTCATTTCAGGGGATAATGCCGATACATGGTGCCATATCTCTGAGTCAGGGTTTTATTTTTACATCCATGATACTTTCTGCAATGTCAGTTTATGTAATAGAACATGAGTACTGGAAGGCATCTTTATGGGCATTTACTGCTGCAGTAATGTCTTTTTTCGGAATAATCCATGCATATACATTAACGAATGCCGGCATTGGCAATAAATTTGGAATCGGTGCTGCCCCTGAGTTCTCATTGTGCTATACAATAATAGCTATATTCCTGTTGATTTTGTATGGAAGGGCTAAAGATGTTTCCACAGTTGAACAATAAAATGTTTAAAGAGAGAGAAGAAATGTATAAGTATTAAGATGTTTCTGTATAGAGGGAGTTGCGAAATTGCTTATTTCGCAACTCCCTCACTTGGCTTATTACTGATGTTTATGATATTTTCCTTTTAAATCTATTCTTTTAGCAAGGAATCGTAGTGCGGGGGTTCATCCCCCGCTCATAGCCGACCATAAAGGTCGGCACTACACATATTCAAGGAGGTGTATCATGAAAAAAATATTATTAACCTTCCTTATATTCCTTACCTTTCTCGTTCCCATGCTCTGCCTGCCTGTGCTACTGCAGACAGGCGTGGGAATGCTCATTTCAGACTATGCCCCCGATAGAAACATTCGAGGGCATGCCTATGCAGAAGAAAGGAGCGTTATAGTAAAACCAAAGGAAAAGAGGGACCTTTCAGTAGAGGCAAAGAAAGGGTTATACACTGCATTATTGAATACAAAATACCATGCCATTATTATCGGTAACAATAGTTATAAAAACCTCCCTAAGCTGAAGACTGCCGTAGAAGATGCAAAGGAGGTGGAAAGGGTGCTTAAAGCCCAATACGGTTTTGAGACAAAACTCCTGCTCGATGTTACAAGAAACGAGATACTTACAACCGTCAATGATTTCAGAAAGAGACTTGGCTCAAAAGACAATCTCCTGATTTACTATGCAGAGCACGGAGAATTTGATAAGACAGCGGACAGGGCATACTGGCTTCCGGTAAATGCACAGAGGGATGACCCTGTGGACTGGATTAGTGCAACAGATATAACCGATAACATAAAGCGCATTGCATCCGCTCACATACTCATCGTATCTGACTCCTGCTATTCAGGCACATTAACAAGGGCTTCTGCAGGGGACCTTTCAACAAAGGGCGAGAGAGATGAATTTGTAAAGAAGATGATGGAGAGACGGTCAAGAACCCTTATGGCAAGCGGAGGCAACGAGCCTGTAACAGATGAAGGGGGAAGCGGACATTCAGTATTTGCAGATGCATTCTTAAGGGCATTAAAAGAGGCAGATAAAGATATATTTACAGCAGAGGAGCTATTTCATGGAAGGGTGAAATCAAGTGTTGCAGGCAAATCGGACCAGGTGCCTGAATATAACGATATAAAGAACTCTGGACATGATGGAGGGGATTTTATATTTAAATTGGCATCTGTAGCATCGCCTGCATTTTCATCCGATAGAAAACAAGAAACTCTCTCTATAGAAGCCAGTGAAGAGATGAAGAAGTTACAGGAGGAAAGGGAGAGACTTGCAAAGGAGAGAGGGGAATTAGAGCAGAAGAAGGTTTTAATAGAAGAGAAGAATCGTCTTGAAGAAGAGCGTCAGAAATTGGAGAAGGAGAAGCTTGAGTTAGCAAGCCTGCCGCCACTATCGCCCCCTGTCCAGCCAAAATCAAGGTTAGCAGAAAAAGACAACATGGTATTAATTCCAGCAGGTGAATTTATGGCAGGCAGCCCAGGCTCACTTAAAGGCATGATTCAATCTGCATTTTACATTGATAAATACGAAGTAACACAGAGGGAATTTGAGCAGGTGATAGGGAAGAATCCTTCTTATTTTAAAGGCTCAGACCGTCCTGTAGAGAGTGTTACATGGTTTGAAGCAGATGAATATTGCAAGAAGGTTGGAAAGAGATTACCAACAGAATGGGAATGGGAGAAGGCAGCAAAGGGAGGGACAACCACAACATATTACTGGGGTAATGAAATAGGAGTAAATAATGCAAATTGTAATGGCTGCGGCAGTCGCTGGGATAATAAGGAGACAGCCCCTGTGGGGAGTTTTAAGCCTAATTCTTATGGACTTTATGACATGGCAGGTAATGTTTGGGAATGGACAAGCAGCGATTATGATGGCAGCGGTAATTATAAAACTTTGCGGGGTGGGTCGTGGTAGACTGGTGCGAGCCATGTCCGCCCATCTGACCGTAACGACCGTACGCCAGACTTTCGCAACAACTATCTCGGCTTCCGTTGTGCCCAGTAATAAATTATACTTTGCTCTTTTACACTTTTAGCCTCTCCTCCTCTCGTTCCCAAGCTTGGCTTCCCTTCCTCTCGTTCCCAAGCTCCAGCTTGGGAACGGGGATGTAAATGCCGTTCCCAAGTAGGAACTTGGGAACGAGGGTAGAAGAAGTAGGAGCTTGCAATGAGAAGATTAAGATATGAGAACACGCTATCACCTGATAGAAAATAATGGACTGTATTTTGTAACATCTACTACTGTGGAATGGATACCTGTTTTTACAAAGAAGCAATACTTTGATATTATCATTCACTCGCTTGAGTTTTGCAGGCTGCATAAGGGCTTAAAACTATTCGCTTATGTAATAATGGATAACCATGTCCATTTCATTATTTCAAGTGATAATTTATCACAAATTGTAAAAGATTTTAAGAGCTTTACGGCAAGGGAGATAATAAAGTATGCAAAGGCTGATGATAAAAGATGGCTTTTAAATCAACTTGAATTTTACAAAAAGAGTTATAAGAGAGAAAGTGATTATCAAGTATGGCAAGAGGGTTTTCATCCTCAGATGATAATTACGGAAGATATGTTAAGGCAGAAAATAGAGTATATTCACAATAATCCAGTAAAGAGGGGTTTTGTTGAAAGACCAGAATATTGGATTTATTCCAGTGCAGAGAATTATTTATCTGGTAAGGGTTGTTTGGAGATTGATTTAATTGAATGGTAGGATAAAACTGGAGCTTAAAGAAAATGCCGTTCCCAAGCAGGAGCTTGGGAACGAGGGAGAAGGAGCAGGAGCTTGGGAACGAGAGGAGGGATCCCCTCTCGTTGCTAACCCTGAACTTGATTCAGGGAACGCGTTCCCAAACTGGAGCTTGGGAACGAGGGTAAAAGGTGCGGGAGCTTGGGAAAGAGGACATGAGAAGCAGAGCGTGGGAAGGAGTAGACAGCCTGTTTTGATGTCCAGATTCCATTCCTGTGTTGACCTGTTAAATTTAGCAGGCAGCCAAACATAAAAAAGGATTCTTTCGGTTAGTAGGAGTCTCCGAAAACCGGGAGAATAGCTGGTAGGCTGGAGGACGAAGCCTCCAACCCCCAATCGTCGCCAGATATATTGAACAACGCAACATATCCTTTTAAACCATACGACTTTCTCGTAGTTAGCGACCCCATATAGTTGCTCTATTTTAGAGAAAAGGCTC
>JACQQJ010000119.1 GCA_016207035.1 Nitrospinota bacterium
AAAATCCTAAATCGGATTTTAGGTCTTACTAATCATGTTAAAAAACTTTGAAATAAAACTAAACCGCACCCATTCAATATTTCTCATAATAAGTATTTTTACTATTGGCATATTAAGTTTTGCCCTTGGGTTTCAAATTGGTAAAAACACACCTCCTGATATGGTAGCATTAGAAAATGATTCACAGGAGACACCAGGTAAAACTTTTCAAACTGAAAAAGGAGACAGTGATGTAGCTAAATCTCCATTATCTACTGCAACACAAGGTCAGGAGGCTTCAACAGAGAAACTGGTTTCAAAGGAAATAAAAGAGGGTGAGCTGACATTCTTTAAAACGCTCCCTGATGCAAAAAAGGATAATGGGCAGAAGAGGAAATTGGAAAAACATGAGAAGGAAGTTCAAGCTCCCCTGCTTAAGACTGCTGACTCAACACTACCAACTATAAAACAGGATTCTATTCCTGCATCATTATCTAAACCATCAGTTATTAATGCGCCTCTTTTCTATACAGTTCAGGTAGGTTCTTTTAAAACTAAAGATGAGGCATTAAATCTTAAATCTAAGCTGGATAAAAAAGGTTATCAATCCTATATAACCACATTTGATAACCATAATGAAAAATGGTTCAGGGTCAGAATAGGACAATTCAAGACGAGGGACCAGGCAGAATCCTCTGCAAAGAGACTTAAAGGCGAAGAAGGACTCACCTCATTTATAGCTACCAGTAAATAACTTGTAACTTTTTTTAAAATACAGGAAATTATAAAAGAAGAAATGGAGAGGAAGGGGTTAATATGAGAGGGTTTTTAAGTCTTTTATGAAAAGGGGAGAGGCATGAAAAGGTTAAAAGGTTATTTTATAATAGCATATTTTCCCTTTATCTTATTTCTCATTGTGAGTCTTGAGCCTGTTGAAAGGGCGAACAGATTCTTTGTAGCATCAGCACATGCGGAGCTTTTAGACTCGGTAAAACATTTACCAATAGAGCCAGAGTTATTAAGACCGCCAGCCCTGAGCGGAGTTGAAGGCTTTGTCTTCATTAAAGGAGGCTGTTTTGAGATGGGTGATACCTTTGGGGATGGAGAAGGCAATGAAAAACCTGTGCATGAGGTTTGTGTAGATGACTTTTATATGGGGGAGACCGAGATAACACAGAGACAGTGGACTGAAATAATGGGGCCTGCCCCTGAAAGTGTAAATCAGGGGAGTAACCCATCATATGTAAAAAACTGTGATGACTGTCCAGTTGAACAGGTAAACTGGAATGATGTTCAGGACTTTATGAACAAACTCAATCAAAGGCTTGCCCCTGCAGGTATTAAGCAGGGGACAAGTATGAAGTATCGTCTTCCCACAGAGGCTGAATGGGAATATGCAGCGAGGAGTGGAGGGAAAAAAGAAAAATTTGCAGGGATAAGCAGTGAATCAGAACTTAGAGAATATGCATGGTACGATGAGAACTCTGGCAATAAAACCCATCCCGTAAAAGAGAAAAGGCCAAATGGATTGGGCTTATATGATATGAGTGGCAATATATGGGAGTGGTGCAGTGACTGGTATGATGACGATTATTACAGAAAAAGTCCTAAAGATAATCCTCAAGGTCCGCCAAGTGGCTTTGCCCATGTGCTTCGCGGAGGTTCCTGGAGCTCTGAACCGCAGTACCTGCGTGCGTCATGCCGTAACAGGGGCGAGTCTTCGAGACGGTTTGACTTCATCGGTTTTCGCTGCGTGTTATCTCATTAGTACAGAACATTACCATATCAGATATCATGAAGGGGCTTTCGGATCTTGAGCAATCATCGTGGACTGAAGAAACGATCGGGTATGAAGTTAGAAAGTAAAAGCTGCTATAAAATATAATTATAACACCCCTGTATGCATCCCCTTTATTTTTGGGTATAAATGGTCTTTTGCTTCTTTTAGTCCATGGTTTATTCCCTTCAAGGTAGTGGTCATGTCCTAACATGAGAGAGTTAATTCATTGACAAACCAGCCCCTTTATAGTATTTTCATAAATAAAACGGAAGGATATAGCTTGTTGTAATAAAGGCAGATCTATGGGTTATAGCGCATGGTTTCAATGTATAAAGGGATGTAATGAAAGATATCCACTGGATGAGGTGGTCTATCAATGTGATAAGTGTGGCGCATTGTTGGAAGTAGTTCATGATATGGAGGCGATGAAAAAGACGGGTGCAAAGGAATGGATGGAAACCTTTGATGACAGAATACATAGAAACATCTGGCCCTATGGCAGTGGTGTATGGGGAAAAAAGGAGTGGGTATGTCCTAATATTGATAATGAAAATATTGTGTCTCTCTACGAAGGTAATACAAACCTCTTTTGGGCAGAGAGGTTTGGGAAAGATATAGGTTTAGAAAATCTATGGATAAAAATGTGCGGCAACAGCCACTCTGGTTCTTTTAAAGACCTTGGGATGACGGTTCTTGTATCCATGGTGAAACAGATGATAGCGAATGGTAAAAATATACATGCAGTTGCCTGTGCGTCAACAGGAGACACCTCAGCTGCGCTGGCGACATATTGTGCAGCTGCAGGTATTCAATCTATCGTATTCCTCCCGAGAGGTAAGGTCTCCATTCCCCAGCTCATCCAGCCTATAGCTAATAATTCTCTTGTATTGTCTCTTGAGACAGATTTTGATGGATGTATGGAGATTGTCCAGAAAATTTGTAAAGACCATAATATATATCTTGCAAACTCGATGAACTCTCTGCGTATAGAGGGGCAAAAGACAGTAAGTATAGAGATTGTCCAGCAGTTTGACTGGGAGGTACCTGATGTTATTATAATTCCTGGGGGGAATCTCGGTAATGTGAGTGCACTGGGAAACGGTTTTTTAATGATGATGGAATTAGGGGTTATAAACAAAATGCCGAGGATCGTCGTTGCACAGGCAGAAAGGGCAAATCCATTATATTTAAGCTACAGAAAAGGGTTTATGGAGTTTAAGCCTGTTGTGGCAAAGCAGACCCTTGCCAGTGCAATTCAGATAGGAAACCCCGTCAGCTATGAAAAGGCAATAAAGATTCTTGAGACCTTTCATGGAATTGTAGAGCAGGCTACCGAGGATGAACTTGCAAATGCAGCAGCAAGGGGGGATAAATATGGTATGTTTAACTGCCCCCACACGGGGGTTGCCCTTGCAGTGCTTTTCAAATTATTAAAGAGCGGGGAGATTGGCTCAAAAGAAAAGGTGGTTGTAATTTCTACTGCCCATGGACTCAAGTTTACAGATTTCAAGAAGGACTATCACGAGGGTAGGTTAGAGGGAATACAATCACAATATGCAAACCTCCCTGTCCATCTCCCTGCAGATATAGAAAAAATTAAAAGGGTGATATATGAGAGGATTGAAAAAGAAGGGGGAACACATTGAAGATTAGGAAGGCGGTATTTCCTGTTGCTGGACTGGGCACAAGATTTCTCCCTGCCACAAAGGCATCTCCAAAAGAGATGATGCCCCTTGTAGATAAACCCCTTATACAGTATGTGGTTGAAGAGGCAATAGATGCTGGCATAAGGGAGATTATTATGATAACCGGAAGGGGGAAGAATGCTATTGAAGACCACTTTGATATATCCTTTGAGTTAGAACACACGCTGAAAGGGAAAAATAAGAATAAACTATTAGAGGAGGTTCAGAAGATTTCAAACCTCGTTGATTTTTGGTATATACGGCAGAAAGAACCGCTTGGCCTTGGGCATGCCATTTTAAGAACAAAGGACCTCATAGGTAATGAACCCTTTGCTGTCCTGCTTGGTGATGATATTATATATTCTGATATCCCTGTAATAAGGCAGTTAATAGACATATATGAAAGATATAATGTATCTGTCATTGCAGTTGAAAAAATTGACAGGAAGGAAATTTCAAGCTATGGGGTAATTGAGTGTAAAGGGATTGATGACAGTGTATATCAGGTTCTGGATATGGTTGAGAAACCCTCAATTTCTGAGGCACCGTCAGATTTAGCAATAATTGGCAGATATATCCTTACCCCGGAGATATTTACTGCATTAGAGAAAACAGAACCAGATAAATCAGGCGAGATTCATCTGACCTATGGATTGAGGCATCTCTTAAAACAACAAGTAATATACGCATTTCAATTTAAGGGTAAGAGATATGATGCCGGAAATAAGCTGGGATTCCTTAAGGCTACAGTCGAGTTCGCATTGAGAAGACCTGATCTCGGGGATGATTTCAGGGAGTATTTAAAAGGATTAGAACTTTAAGTGACAGATGCTATACTAACGGCAATAAATAAAATTACAATAAAGTCCCCCTTAGTAAAGGGGGCTATAAGGGGGTTGTGATATATATCAAG
>JACQQJ010000128.1 GCA_016207035.1 Nitrospinota bacterium
CCGTGAAATATTTTTTAAGATTTTATCTTTCATTTTAACCTCCTTAATGTTTTAATAAAAAAAGTATATCACATTATATTTTAATTGCAATAAATATTTCACCATACTTAATAAACAAAGGCTTGACAAATCAATTATATTTTAATATGTTCACAATATATAACTCAAAGGGAAAATTAAAAAATTCTTTCCTTTTTCTATTACAGTAAAGGCATTGGAATTGCTAAAATTTAGCCATTGAGGTCACAGAGATTTAAGAGGGTAAATCTTTTCTCTGAGTCCTCTGTGTTCTCTGTGGCAAAAGGGTATTTTCAGATGAAAACAGGGATTTTAACAGGTGGTGGAGATTGTCCTGGCCTTAATGCCGTTATTAGGGCGGTGGTTAAGACAGCGGTTCATCAGCATAAAATGGATATACTCGGTATAATTGATGGCTACTATGGGTTAATCAACAACAAGATGAGGATCCTCACATTAGAAGATGTATCAGGTATAATGCCAAGGGGGGGGACAATCCTTGGAACATCCAATCGTGATAATCCATTTAACTACTTTATGATTATAAACGGGAAAAAGGTTTACCGTGATGTATCTGATAGGGTGATAAAAAATATTCATGATAGTGTTATGGATGCCCTGATAGTGGTTGGTGGAGATGGAACTCTGGCAATTGCAGAAAGGCTTTTTAAGATGGGTATTCCTATTGTTGGTATACCAAAAACTATTGATAATGACCTCTCTGCGACGGATGTTACCTTTGGATTTGATACCGCCCTCATGACTGCAACTGAGGCAATAGATAAGATACATACGACAGCAGAATCTCATCATAGGGTAATGATTGTAGAGGTAATGGGCAGAAATGCAGGATGGATAGCCCTTCACTCCGGTATTGCCGGTGGTGCACATATCATAATAATTCCTGAAATCCCCTTTGACTATGATGCAATTGTAAAAAAGATTTTTGAAAGGAAGGGAAAAGGAAAGCACTTCAGTATAATAGTTGTGGCTGAGGGTGCAAAACCAAAGGGGGGGGATGTGGTTGTAAAGAGAATGGTGGAGGATGGTACTGAACCTGTAAGGCTTGGTGGTATAGGAAACAGGGTAGGGGATGAGATTGAAAGGATGACAGGATTTGAGACCAGGGTTACCACGCTTGGACATATTCAGAGGGGGGGCAGCCCATCTCCCTTTGATAGAATTCTTGCAACAAGATTTGGTGCAGAGGCTGTCCATTTAGTTGCGAAGGGGGAATTTGGGAAAATGGTCTCCTTAAGGACACCTGATATTATATCTATTCCTCTGGAGGAGGCTATAGGGAGGCAGAAGAATGTTTCTCCAGACAGTGGTTATGTAAAAGCGGCAAGGATGGTGGGGATAAGCTTCGGAGACATATAGGGATAAGGGTTATGAGGTGTATATATGAGAATAGGGATATTGACTGGTGGCGGGGATTGCCCAGGTGAAAATGCTGTTATCAGGGCAGTTGTAAAAAAGGCTGAGAAATACGGGTATAGTGTATTCGGTATTAAAAGGGGCTGGCTCGGATTGATTACAGGTGAAGTAGAACCCCTGACCCATTTCTCTGTTTCAGGTATACTCCCAAGGGGGGGAACAATCATTGGAACATCGAGAACCAACCCTCTTAAAAAAGAAGAGGATATTCAGAAGGTGATGACTCATATTAAAAAATTTGAATTACATTCATTAATAACGATAGGTGGAGAGGATACGCTCGGCGTTGCAAAGAAGTTTTATGATAGAGGGGTTAATATAGTTGGTATCCCAAAGACAATAGATAATGATCTCTCAGGGACTGATTATACATTCGGTTTTGATACTGCCGTGAGTATAGCTACAGAGGCTATTGACAGGCTTCATACAACTGCTGAATCTCATGACAGGGTTATGGTTATTGAGGTAATGGGAAGACATGCGGGGTGGATAGCTACTGTTGCAGGTATTGCAGGTGGAGCTGATTGTATACTTATACCTGAGAAACCATTTGATATTGACAATGTTTGTGAAATAATTCATAAGAGACATAAAAGGGGAAGGCGATTTAGTATTATCGTTGTTGCAGAGGGTGCAGTTCCTGTAAAGGGAACAAGGCTTATAGCACAGGATGAATCTGTAGATGCCTTTGGTCATATTAGACTTGGCGGTGTGGGAAATATCATTGGAAAGGAGATTGAGAAGAGGACAGGTTTTGAGACGAGGGTAACCATACTGGGGCATATTCAAAGGGGAGGCACCCCAACAGCCTTTGACAGGGTTCTTGCTACCCGTTATGGGGTTGCCGCAGTGGAACTGATAAAAAAAGGGGAATTCGGGAAGATGGTGGCACTTAAAGGTAATAAAATTGTAGGAGTAACCCTGGAGGAGGCAATAGCAAAACTTAAGACTGTTGACCTTGAACTTTATGATATAGCCGAGATATTCTTTGGTTAGACATCAACCAAAATTACCCCGCTCCCCCACCCTTCAAGGGCGGGGGAACGGGGTTTACAACTTTATCCTCTCACAGTATAAGCAGTCTAATGACCACCAGGAGCCCCTGACTTTAATGGTTTGAATATCTTGGGCGCTTCATCTCCTGTTACTGAAAGGATTGCAACACACCCTTTATCAATCGCACGGAAGAGCGAATGGTCAACAAGGATATAATTGCCAGGGACATCCACTTTAAATTCAACAATAGTTGCCCCGGCAGCTGGAATCAATGTTGTCTGAAGATTTTTAGACGGCGGAGTGCCCATTGACCCTTCGGGATATACAACATCAAATATCTCACCGATGATATGAAAGCTTGATATTAGATTCGGTCCGCCATTCCCCACATACATACGAACAGTTTCGCCTACCTTTGCCTCCAGCTTCCCCCCGGCAGAAAGGGCATTAAATAGGACAAACTCCGGGTGCTCCATCTGCGCCTTTTCCCATGAGAACTCCTTGAGCCCCTTTTCTCCCATCTTGCCAGCAGGATAGAAATCACCCTGCATGATATAGTATTCCCTGTCCACCTTCGGGAGCCCCTTTTCTGGCTCTACCAGGATAAGCCCATACATACCATTGGCAATATGGGTGGGAATATGAGCGGTAGCACAGTGATAGACAAAGATGCCGGGGTTCAGGGCGAGCCATTGAAATGCAGTGTTCATGCCTGGCTCTGTCTGAGAAGCATTTGCCCCGCCACCAGGGCCGTTTACCGCATGTATATCAATGGAATGGGTCTGTATACTGGAAGCATCATTTTTTACATGAAACTCTACGGTGTCCCCTACCCTTACCCTGATGAATGGCCCTGGCACTGTGCCACCAAATGTCCAGAACTGATACTCTACTGCATCGCCGGTCAAAGGGTGTTTTAACTGTCCAACCACCTCCTTCGTCTCCAGCTCTACAATTACTGTTGCTGGTTTCTTCCGGGTGATCGGTGGAGAGACCATAGGTGCTGTTGCAAGTACTGCCTTCTCCTCAGCAGCCTGAATATGGGCAGGCATTACCATAGTCATTGCCATAATGATAAAGGATATTATAAATACCCCTTTAAATTTTCTTAACATATCTTTTCCTCCTCAATAAAATTTATCGTTTATCATTTATTTCTTTAATCGTTACACGATTCTCATTTTCCAAATTCCCTTATAAAATTTACAACCTGCCACTGCTCTTCCTCTATTCACCTCCTCTCTTTAACATAAAATATGCGTGAATTTTACAAAACTTTTGTAGTGCGAGGCTTTAGCCTCGCTAAATGCGAACTTCGTCTTGCTCAGGGCAGGCTCTAAAGGTTCGTACTACATGTTGATATTTCAAGGTATTCTAACCTTCACGCATAACTTAGTTTAATTTTGTAAACCTAATTCTAATATGCCAGAGAATAGAGGAGGTTGTAAATTCCTCAAAGGTATGTTTTTTATCCCTTTTTTGAGGGATATATATCCCTCATAAGGGTGAGTTCCTTGAAAATAAACATGATTATGGAAATTGAGTAAGGCTTAAAGGCGATTATTCCTTTTCCTTCAAGAATATAGCTGCTACCTCCATCCTGCTATTTACCCCGAGTTTTCTGTAGATATTCTGGAGGTGTGTTTTTATCGTTTCTGTGGACAGATACATGAGGTCTGCAATCTCTTTATTACTCTTGCCCTTGAGAAGGAGCATCAATATCTCCTTTTCGCGTCCTGTCAAAGAAAACCTTTCTTTAATTTCCATTTCTATCTCTTCATCCATCAGAGATGGTTCATGGATTTTCGACTGAATTCTTGATGTAAGGTTAGCCAGAAACGGCGAAGTTATCCTTTCTCCGGCAAAGGTACTTTTTATAATCTTAATAAACTCTTTCTGGTCAGCATCCTTCATAATATAACCAGTTGCACCAGACCTGATAGCAGAAATAACCCTCTCATCTTCGTTATGCACCGAGAGCATTAATATCTTTATATTTGGATATCTCTCCACTATCAGGCGGGTAGCATGAATACCATCAAGTTTAGGCATCTCTACATCCATAAGGATAATGTTTGGTTTGGTTTCCTGAACTAAGGTAAATGCATCCTGTCCATCACTGGCTTCCCCCACCACTTCTAAACCCTTATCCTGCTCCAAAAGACTTCTCAGCCCATGGCGAAAGAGTCTCTGGTCATCAACGATCAGAATCTTAATTGACATCTCATCTCTCTCCAGATGGAATCTTAATAAAAAAGGCTGACCCCCCCCCTTTCACATTTTCAGCCCATATCTTCCCATGGTGAAGCCCTACCACAACCTTACAAAAGTAAAGACCCAGTCCTGTCCCGGTCTTCCCCTCCTTTTTACCATTCTTTCGGTGAAAGGGCTCAAAGACACTTGAAAGTTCTGATGGGGATATTCCTTGACCATCGTCCTCTATTTTAAGTAAGAGGAAATCGTTTCTCCCTTCTGCTACTTGCTCAAAGGTGACATCAACCTTACCACCATTCGGTGAAAATTTTATGGCATTGTCAAGGAGGTTGATGAATACCCTCTGCAGCCTTCTTTTATCTCCCTGAATTTCTAATGAACCAGTGTCATTATGTAAAACTATAGATACCCTCCTCTCCTCAGCCTCAACCTCTAAGAGTTTTATTGCCTCTTCCATGGCACTGACAATGGAAAAGCTGGAAATGATTAAGGGAATATTTTCATAACTATTCTGGTATACATCAAGGACATCATTAACCATCCCCAGGAGAAGTCCACTCCCTGAAATAACATCTTTTAATATCCTCCTTATTTCATCAGGACTGGAGACCACTACGGTGCCCTGGAGACCTTCCAATCTCTTCTTGATACCTACTATAGGATTACGGAGGTCATGAACCAGGGTAGATGAAAGGCGCCCCAGCGCAGCTAATCTCTCTGACCTTATCAGTTGCATCTCTAATTCTTTTCTCTCTGTTATATCCTTAAATATCTCCAGAATTGAAATAGTCCCATCTATATTTGTAAAGGGGGAGTGGGTGATCAGAAAGGTCTGTCCCCTGTTCGTATTTACATCAAGTATACCTATTTTATCAATACCCTTGACTACAGGGCATTCATAACAGGGATTCTCCCTCCCTGTATAGACCTCATAGCACTTTCTTCCGATAGATTCTTTTCCGTACAATCTTAAAAATTTTTCATTCATAAACTGAATACTGAATTCCTTATCTACTATATCGAGGCCATCACCCATACTTTCTATAATAGTCTCCAATTTGTCCCTCTCAAGTCTTACCTCTTCCTCTAAAACCTTTTTCTCGGTAATATCCCGTAAATGTATCTGCACAAATACAATCTGTTCACCCCTCTTTATCCCTGTTAAGTCTATCTCCATCACAAGCATGTTCCGCCCCATGCTTAACACCCTCACCTCTGCAGTCAAGACCTTTTCACCCTTCAATGTCCTTTCAAAGAGGTCATGAAAGATAGACCTATCCTCCTTATAAAGAATTTGGGAAAACTCTTTACCAAATAAGATACCTTTTGAATACCCAATTACCTCCTCCTGTCTCTGATTAACTGCGATGACCCTTCCATTTAAATCAACCATCAACATTGAATCTTCGGCATTGTCAAAGAGAATTTTGTATTGCTCCTCTGATTCTTTAAGCTGCTGTAAATAACCCTCTCTTTCTCTATCACCCCTTTCCAGATTATCAGCCATCTGATTAAAAGACTCTGCCAATTGTTCAATCTCATCATTCGTCTTAATGCTTATGCGATGGAATGGACGGCCGCTGCCAATTAATTCAGCCCCTTCAGTGAGCATCCCTATTGGTTTTACAATTCTCCTGGTAGCATAGAAACCGAGCATAGGGAGGACAACAATGAGGGCAAGACCTAAAAAGGATACCTTCCAGAGTAAGGTATGCATAGGTGCATAGGTTTCATCAGGGAGCTGCCTTACAAATATATACCACGACTTTCCCCCATAATTGTCCGGTCCAACATGCAAGGTAGAGATAACAGGGGCAAAACCAATAATAGAGTTTTTCCCACCGTGGGCATCATCAGATGCAACTCCCCAGCCAGGGTTGCCAGCGCTTATCTGCCGCATTAACTGATCATTGATTCTGTGACTTTTCGGTGGAAAAATCGGGCATACAATAAGCATACTATCTGAAGTAACAAGATTTGCATGACCTGTCTCGCCTATCTTTATATTTGTAATTGTCCTGAAAATATCATTCACATCATGAATCATTTTGAGAACCCCTATAGCCCCCTCGCCATTCTTACTCATAATAGGAACGGCAATGGATACAGAAAAGGTCTGAACAGCAGCATCATCATCTATACCGCTGACAAATACCTTACCCTTTCCACGATTAAATGTTACCTGCCACCAGTTTTTATTACCCTGATAGTAATCTGCAGTTTTGTTGGTAGCAGATATAACAGCACCCCTTATATCTGTAATAAGGATTGAGCCATATGCCTTTGTTTCCCTCCTGATATAGTCTTTAAGATAATCTGTGAGTTCATTCAATAAGTGTCTGTCAACCAATTCATCATTATCTTTATGAAGGGTCCATTGCTGCTGAATTTCATCTATTTCTGTTTGAATACCCCTATACTCTTTCCCTTCATACCTCTTGTTGGATTTTAAAACTGCAGCCCTTATATACGGTGACAGGGCAAGACTCTGGGCATCACCTATCTCCCTGTTCACTATTATCTGGATCTTATCTGCGGTCTCTTTAGCCATCTCCTGAAAATTGGTACCAATAGAGTTTTTCAGGGCATTAATCCCGCTTAAATATGTCAGGATAACGACAATGATCCCAGGGATAGTTCCCACAAGCAGGATAGATGCAACAACCTTTCTCTGGATATTCCCCCTTTTTCTTCTCATTCTGTCTTTTATTGGAAAAAGATTAATATAGTGAAGTTCTCTCTAAAATCAGTGGTAGTTGCCCCTTTATGGGTGTGTTATTTTAAGCAGCTTGAAGCATGAAGTTATCAGAAATATTTCAATTTATTCATTCTTATAACCTATACTACAATTTATCAGATATTTCGTATTAAGGCAATATATTTAGATAAATCCCGCACCTTCCAGCAGGGTATTGAACCCCGATGGAATGATATTATTTATACCCATTCACCCCGCAGCAAGATGCGGGATATTCTGGGAAGGTGCGGGATAAATTGGCTATTGCGTTTTTATCGGTTTTAAGATAATTTGAGCATTAAAGTAGTGCGAGGCTTCAGCCTCGAAACAGGCGACCCTTAAGGGTCACACTACAAACTACTCAATGCTTTTGTAATAAAAATGGATATTATAGTCTGTTTAAAAAGGGTTCCTGATACGGGGGCAAGGATAGAGATAGAAAAAGATGGTATTGATATAAAGTCTGACCTCCCCTGGATTATTAACCCCTATGATGAGTTTGCTGTTGAAGAGGCTATAAGGATTAAGGAAAGATTCGGTGGAAGGATAACCCTTATAAACGCAGGTGGAGAAGGTGGTGAAGAGGTCTTAAAAAAGGGGATAGCTATGGGAGCGGATAGTTCAATCTATATAAAAGACCCTCTCGTTAAAAATTTGGATAATCTCGGTATTGCAAAGGTATTGTCAAAGGTAATATCAACTGTGCATTTTGACATAATACTTTGTGGTAAAACGGGGATTGATGATAATGCAGGTATTATTGGTGGTGCCCTTGCAGGAATATTAAATATACCGTGTATCTCAGCTGTGAATAGACTAAAGATATTTCCAGAAAAAAAAATAATTGAGGCGTCCCGTGAGGTGGAGGGAGGTATAGAGTTGGTGGAAAGCCCAATTCCAGCAGTTATAACTGCTGCTAAAGGGCTTAATGAACCGAGGTATCCCTCACTTTCCGGTATCATGAGGGCGAAGAAACATGAAATAAATTTTCTCAATCTAAATTCTATCGGGATAGATATTGAAAGTCTGTTTCACGGAACCTTTAAGAGAACAGCCCTGTCATACCTTCCGTTGAATCGAAAAGGTATTATACTGAATGTTGATAGAATTGAACAGGTTAAGGAGGCAGTTAAGTTTTTGAGAGATGAGGTAAAGATATTTTGATCTGGGTACTTGGAGAACACAGGGGAGATTATATTAAGCCCGTTACCTATGAAGCCATTGAGGCAGGGAGGCTCCTGTCTGATTCACTAAAGGCAGATCTCAATCTCATTATCATTGGTAATAACCTTGAGGTCCCGGATGACTTGTTAAAAAAGACAGATAGGACATACCTCTTAGGGCATAAACTCCTCAATACTTACACAACTTATGGATATAAAAAGGTTTTAGAGGATTTTTTAAAGGATAAGGTAATTTCAAAGTTTATTATCCCTGGTGCATTCACAGGGATGGATTTAGGGCCCCTTCTCTCTATTTCACTTGGTATAACCTATGTAGCAAATGTAACAGGATTAGATGTCATAAACGACACACTTTATGTAAAACGATTATTATATGGCGGGAAGGTTATTGAGACCCTGTCTTCAAGGGAGAGTGCAATCATTTCAATAATGCCAAGGGCATTTACCTGCAGTGGGGATAGCAAGAAAAGGGGAGAGTTTTTAAGGATAGATGCTGAGGTAAAGGAAGATGACCTGATGGTTAAGGTGAAGGATAGGATGATGGAAGTTGAGAAAAAGGATATCACAGAGGCAGAGATTATTGTCTCAGGGGGGAGAGGAGTTGGAGGGGCTGAGAATTTCAAAATCCTGGAGGGGTTAGCCTCTATCATAGGGGGATCTGTAGGCGCCTCGAGGGGGGCGGTAGATGCCGGATGGATGCCCCAAACTGTCCAGATAGGTCAGACGGGTAAAGTTGTCTCTCCAAAACTCTATATAGCCTGTGGTATCTCAGGGGCTCCTCAACACTTAGCCGGTATGAGAACCTCAAAATATATCATGGCAATAAACAAAGACCCAAACGCCCCTATCTTTCAGATTGCAGACTACGGCATTGTAGGTGACCTCTTTGAGGTAATACCTTGGCTCATAGAGGAGATAAAGAAGATTAAGGAAGGAACACAAGCAAACATAGGGCATAAAAAAAAGGTCACCAGTCATTAGTCACCAGTCAACATTTTTTTTAATTTTCCTTTGTGAACTAAAGACTTGTAAAGGTTTAACCTGAAAATAGGTATGACTGAAAAATTTGATTGCATTATTATCGGTGCAGGACCCTCCGGAGTTGCCACTGCATATAATCTTGTAAATGCAGGTCTTAATGTGGTTATCTTTGAGAGGGGTGAGACCCCTGGTTCAAAGAATATGTTTGGAGGCATTCTCTACTCCACCATTTTAAACAGGCTAATCCCTGAGTTCTGGAAGGAAGCACCTGTAGAGAGACATATAACCAGGAAAAGATATTCCTTACTTTCAAAGGATTCAGAGATTGCCTTTGACCTTAATTTCAATGCCTTTAATAAACCCCCCTATAATAACAGCTTCACCGTTTTAAGGGCTAAATTTGATAAGTGGTTTGCAAAAAAGGCTGAAGATGCAGGGGCACTTATCATAACAGAGGCAGTGGTAGATGACTTTATAACTGATGACGGAAAGATTCAGGGGGTGAAGGTGAGGATGGAGGAAGGGGCTGTTTACGGGGATGTTGTTGTCTGTGCAGAGGGGGCAAATTCGCTCTTAGCTGAGAAGGCAGGGATGAAAAAGAAACCTGACCCTGGCATAATGATTATGGGGGTAAAAGAAATTATAAGCCTTCCAGAAGAAATTATTAATGACAGATTCTGTCTTGAAGATGGACAGGGTTGTGCCTTTGAGTTCTTTGGAGAGGCATTGGGTGGTGTTACAGGGTCAGGCTTTATCTATACAAATAAAGATACCCTTTCAGTTGGGATAGGATGTCCGATAGCGGTGTTAAGGAATAATAGACTGAAACCAAATGAGCTCATAGAGGGTTTTAAAAGACACCCTTCTGTTCATAATCTCCTGAGGGGGGGAAAGATAGAGGAATTCTCTGCACACATGATACCAGAGGGCGGGTATAATGTTATGCCAGAGCTGACAAAGGATGGTCTTATCCTTGTGGGTGATTGTGCCGGTCTTTTAAACCCATCCCTTTACAAGGAAGGGACAAATATGGCAATGGCATCGGGTGTATTTGCTGCTGAAACTATTATAGAGGCAAGGGAGAAAGGTGACTTTTCAAAGGCTGCCCTTAATAGCTATGTCAAGAGGCTTAAGGAGAGTTTTGTCTTTAAAGACCTTAAGAGGTATAAAGATGTCCCAGAGATACTCCATTCTTTACCAGGACTTTTTAAGGAATACCCTGAGGGTATCATTGAACTGTTGCAGGGGTATTTTACCATCTCTGAGAAAAGCAAAGATGAGAACCGAAAGGAAATAATGAGGACATTTAAAGACAAAGTCTCATTATGGAAATTCCTTATAGATATGTATAAAACAAGGAGGTTTTTTAGATAATGGAAGAACATCTAAAACCACTTGGAGAAAAGACCTTACCTGAAAAACTTTTTCTCCTGAGATTCAAGGTTGACAAGGATAACCACCTTATTCTGAATAAAGATGTATGCTGGGAGTGTGATGAGAGGGTCTGCCTCTTCATCTGCCCTTCCGAGGTATACAGGTGGGATGAAGGCAGAAAAGAGGTGATTGTCTCTTACGAGGGATGTCTTGAGTGCGGGTCGTGCAGAATAGCCTGTAAGGAAGGGGCTATAGACTGGAGGAATCCAAGGGGCGGTTTTGGCGTAAGTTACAAATTTGGATGAACTATTTAGCAACAGACTGACTCATTAACCTTATTCTATTGTCAGTGAAAGTCTGCTCCCTTGTTTTTACAGGGGCAAGCTCAGACATGTTCAGGAGTCTGTGGCTGAAAGGAGGACAGGTTTATGGATTTTGAGTTTACTGATGAACAGAAGATGGTAAGGGATATGGCAAAGAGGTTTGCCAATGAGGAGATACAGCCCTTTGCAAGAGAGAATGATATAAAGGGACGGTTTCCTGCAGATATTATAAAAAAGATGGGACCTCTGGGATTTCTGGGTGCCACTATACCAGCGAAGTATGGAGGTGCGGGTCTTGATTTTATAGGTGGCGCCATTATCTTTGAAGAGGTAGGGAGGGCATGTTCATCAGTGAGAACGATACTGTCTGTGCAATTATCCCTTGTTGGGATTACACTACTCAATTGGGGAAATGAAGGGCAAAAACAAAAATATTTACCTTCTCTTTGCAGGGGAGAAATACTCGGCTGTTTTGCATTAACAGAGCCTGATGCAGGGAGTGACGCTGCAAATATAAAGACTTCAGCAGTTAAAAAAGGGGATGGATGGATACTCAACGGTTCAAAGACATGGATATCCAATGGTGGTATCGCAGATATATCAATAGTCTTTGCTCAAACTGACCCTTCTAAGATGCATAAAGGTATTACTGCCTTCATCATAAAAAAACATACCCCTGGTTTTACATCGAGAGTAATAAGGGGGAAGTTGGGCTTAAGATCGTCATATACCGCGGAGCTCTTTCTTGAGGATTGTCTTGTCTCAGATGATGACCTCTTAGGCGAAATAGGAGAGGGTTTTAATATAGCAATGACTGCCTTAGATAATGGCAGATACGGTGTTGCTGCAGGGTGTGTAGGCATAATTCAGGGGTGCATAGATGCCTGTGTAAAATATTCAAATGAACGAAGGCAGTTCAATAAACCCATTGCCTCATTTCAGCTTGTTCAGGATATGATTGCAAGGATGGTTGTTGATCGTGATGCGGCAAGGTTGTTAGTTTACAGGGCAGGGGATTTAAAGAATAAAGGGAATAAGAACACACTTGAGACCTCTATTGCAAAGTATTTCGCAAGCGAGGCTGCGGTAAGGGCTGCGACAGATGCCATTCAGGTTCACGGTGGGTATGGTTATTCAAATGAATATCCTGTAGAAAGGTACTTACGGGATGCAAAGGTATCAACCATCTATGAAGGGACATCCCAGATACAGAAACTCATCATAGGGGAACATATCCTCGGGGTAAAGGCATTTGTTTGATTTATCATGAAGGCAATACTTATCATGCCAAATCATTAATATAAGTTCTTTCAATTTCTTCAAGGACATCTGATAATTCAATTTGATGGGATTCAATAATTTCGCCGCCCTTGAGGTGTTTATGATAAGGAAAGGTCTTTAGTCTTCTTACTCGCGGGTCAGGTGCATTATCGTATCTAAAAATAATATCCTCTCCTGCCCGAAGATTGTATGCATATTTATATTTTTCTACACCATGTTCAGTGTCTTCAATGAATTCTTTAAAGTCAAGAATAGCGTCGTTTCTAAACTCGATTTTACCTGAGATTAATGCAATATCATTTGTTTTTCTATCAATAGTTAAACTGTAAGTTACCGTGATGGGAAAGGAGTTTATTACCGATTCTAATTTTGAGATATAGTCACTTATACTCAAAAGTTATCTCCTCTAAGGATTTTAACTTTTTTTGCAATTTCCCAAGAGTCTCCATCTCCCCCTCCCATTCTATAAGTTCCATGTCGTCAACTTTTCCATAAAGAGATTTCCTGTCAAGTTTGCCATATTTATTTTCAAAATCTTTTAGCTTACTCTGGATTCTATTTATTGCTTTATTGAGAAGATTTATCTCTGTAAATATGACATCTCTTATTTTTTCTCTTGTCCAACCATCGTCTGTCTCGATAATAAGTTTTGTCATTTATTCACCCCCTTTTTTTTTAAAAAAACTATCTTCTTTTAACTCAAACGATCATGACAAGCAAATATTTGTTACCCCCGCTGATTAAAATAGGTATATTGTTCACTGGCGAGGCTAACGCCTTCCACTAAGATCCATGACAACCCTTTGATAATTAACCCTGTAATGCAAAGCCTTAGCTTCGCCTGATATGGCGAGATTAAAGTCCCGCACTACGGTTTTATTGAGATTCTTCCCTTGAACTTGATTTAGGGTCAGAATAGTATTAGAGTTCTATATAGTATTATAGTGAACGAACTAAATAAGTTGACATGTTTTCCGTAGTGCGACCCTTTAGGGTAGCTTTTTGCGAGGCTTTAGCCTCGCACTACATCTACTTATTTTTAGCGTTTACTATTAGTATAATTCGTATATTCGTGTAATTCGTGTTTAATTTTTACCCACGATATGTTCCGTATTTAAATCATGTTTTTACTCTGCCAGAAGTGTAATTATAAAACCCCTCCTTTGTCTTTCTACCCAGCTTTCCCTCTTTAATCAGGGATTCAAGGAGCGGAGTCGGTTTATACCTCTCATCCCCTAAACCTTCATAGAGGCTGAGCATTATCTTATGGCAGACATCAAGACCTATAAAATCGGCAAGCTCTATAGGTCCCATAGGGTGATTCATACCATATTTCATAACAGTATCAATATCCTCTTTTTTGGCAACTCCCTTTTCCAAGAGCCTTAGGGCTTCACCAATGAGTGCAAAGAGTAGGCGGTTTGATATAAAGCCCGGAGAATCATTGACATTTGCAGGCATCTTATCTATTTCCCTTGTAAGTTCAGTTATAACTCTGACAGTCTCGTCAGAGGTCTTATCGCCCCTGATTATCTCCACGAGCTTCATTACCCTTGGTGGATTCATAAAGTGCATACCGATAAAGCGTGACGGGTCATCTAAGAATTTGCTGAGTTTATTAATTGACAGGGATGAGGTATTGGTGGCAAGGATTGCATCTTTTTTGCATACATTGTTAAGGGTATTCAAGACCTCCCTCTTTATCTCCATCTCCTCAAAGACAGCCTCAATAATAAGGTCACAATCCTTCAACTTACCCATATCAGTTGTTAATTCTATGAGTCCTGAGACCTTATTCCATAACTCTGGTTCTGTCAGCTTTTTAATCTTTTCATGAGCCCCTTCAAGTATAGAATCTTCCCTGTCAATAAGAATAACAGGGTAATTATAGAGTGAAAATAACTGGGCTATACCGCTCCCCATAGTTCCTGCACCTATAACCCCTATCTTATTAATTTTCATAGAAAATAGTCTTAAGATACTAACAAACACTGATTTAATGCTAAAAGGTGAAGTGGCAAAAGGTGAAAAGATAAAACCTATAAGTCTTTAACCTTTTACACTTTTTACCTTTTTAACTTGTAAATGGCACAAGGCGGTAGAGAAAGCCACCCTTAGAAAATCTGGCATCACCTTCGTTTTCAGCTATAAATTTTATTAGTTCTTCCTCAGTTGGAATATATTTCTCAAAATGATATGGGACATTATCAATCAGCAAAGTTATTCCATAAATGTGTTCACCAATCCTTTTGTTTTTTGGATGATAAGGTCCTTCCATATCAACAATAATACTTTCATGAGTTTCAAAGTCTTTAATTTCTATAAGATGTGGTTTCATGATTCCTCCTGACTCGTTTTTTTTGCATAATAAAAAGATACTTAAACCCTCTGAGATAAAAATTAAACTCCCTTGCCCGTTTATGCCACAAGCCAGTATTAGAGGTCTGGTTTCGTCTACCAACACAAATTACATCTATAGGATTAAAAAGATTGGCAAGCATATTATAAACTTTAAAGCCAACAGGAATATATCCTGTATTTTTTCTCCAATGGTCTCCAATAAGCCACGCCATGTATTTACCATCTTTTAAAATCCTGTATATTTCTTTAGCCACTTTTTCTAATTCTTCAAAAAAATTCTCCTTTTCGCAAGATATTTTTCCGATGCAATCTGGATGGTCAGAATACTTAACATTGTCTGAGTATGGGGAATCTATAAAGACAAAGTCCACAAAGTTATCACCTAATGGAATTTTTCTTGCATCATTTTGAATAATATTTAATCCTTTCCCTAATCCAATTCCAATCTGGATGATTATGATTAAAAAAGGATTTAAAATTATCTGAAAGCCATTCGTAATAATCATCTTCAATATATTCACAAAAGGTTTCTACAAGAG
>JACQQJ010000129.1 GCA_016207035.1 Nitrospinota bacterium
GATTATGCATTAGCCACGAATGGACACGAATGAACACAAATAAATCAAATAATTATCAGAAATTCCTTTTCACTTAAAAAGTGAAATGTATTCCCTTCATAATTTATTGATAATTCGAGTAAATTCGTGAAAATTCGTGGCTTAACGCATTTTTTGGGATAAAAATATCCGAGTCTTATGTTTGACCATTTCGTCTTTTCAAAATTTTCTTTCCTTTTAAGAGCAAAAGATATACTTATGCTCCCTCAATACAAAGGCTCTACACTGAGGGGCGGTTTTGGTAATGCCTTTAAAAAGGTTGTATGCACAATACGAAATAGTATCTGCGATGAATGTCTGCTGAAGGCAAAGTGTATCTATTCCTATATCTTTGAAACACCGCCGCCTGAAGGCTCGGAAATCCTCCGTAAATATGAAAAAGCCCCTCATCCCTTTGTCATAGAACCACCCCTTGAAACAAAGATGCATTACAAACCAGATGAAACACTAACCTTTAATCTCATCCTTATAGGCAAGGCTGTTGATTACCTCCCCTATTTCATCTATACATTGGAAGAACTCGGCAGAATCGGAATTGGTAAGGGGAGAGGAAAATATGAGTTGAAAGAAGTATGTTGTGATGAGAAGCAGATATACAATTCAGTGGATAGACAGTTAAAACAGGTTAAGAATAACTCCCCTTCTATCCCCTCCTATTTTAAGAGGGGAAAAGAGGAGCTTCCCCCCTTATATAATGGGGGATTGAGGGGGGTTACTCAAAAGTATTCACTCATAACTCTAAACTTCATCACACCTGCACGGATAATTGTAAATGAAGACCTGGTAGTGGATTTGGAATTTCATCACCTTATCCGCGGTCTCCTCCGCCGAATTACTACCCTTTCATACTTCCATCATGGCAAACGAATTGAGATTGACTTCAAGGGATTCATAGAAAGGGCGTCTAAGGTTAAAGCTAAAGAGAGAAATACAAAATGGTATGACTGGGAGAGGTATTCTGCAAGGCAGGATACGAAGATGAAGATGGGTGGCTTTATCGGCATGGTAACCTTTGAAGGTGATTTGAACGAATTCCTACCCTTCATCAGAATCGGCGAGATTATCCATGTGGGAAAAGGGACAAGCTTCGGACTGGGAAAGTATGAGATTATGGAAGGAGAGCCCAAATCCCACTTTAGCGGGATTTGACTTTATAATTTCATATTTGCTATTATTTGTAAGTTTTAAGTGTTCGAGAGGCAAAAATATTAAAAAAGTCTAAGCTAATTCAAGCTAAAAAGGAGGAGGTCTGGTGGAAAATAAGGATAAAAAGTTACAGCTGATTCAAATGGTTCTTGACAAGGTCAATGCAGGCTACAGGGCTGAGGAGGTTATAAGTTTTACCTTTGATATTGTAAAAGAGCTTTTTCGATGCCAATCAATAGCTATATTAACCAAGGAGCTGAAATCTTTTCACCTGAGGGTTGTTACTTCGAGGGGGTTAAGCGGTGATTTTATAAAACACTTTCAGTTAAATGAAAAAATGGAATTACTCAAGAACACCCTGAGTCAGCCAAAATATATCCTGGTAGATGAGAGTTCTGATGTTAAAAAAAGAAAACTCTATAAATTTGAACATGACTTTAAAACCCTTTTAGCCGTCCCTATGAGGCATGGAAACAAATGGGTTGGATTCACCTATATGGATAGTGGGGAAAGCGGGGCATTTTCAGATGAGGATATACGAATTTTTGTAGAACTCGTTAATCTTATTACTGTCATTGAAGAATATGGCAGACTTGAAGATCAATTACATCAGATTTCAGATTATGATGGGCTTACAAAATTATACACCTATAAATATTTCCATGAGTCACTGGCACATGAAATAAAGAGGGCAGACCATGACAGGACCCGCCTCTCCCTCTGCATTGCTGCTGTTGACCATCAAAAAGATTACAATCATATCCATGGCCATAAAAAGGGGGATAATGCCCTTCAACTTATCGGAAGGATTATCAGAGACAATGTCAGGGATATTGATATTCCAGCCCGTTACGGGGGGGCTAAATTTGCCATAATCATGCCTGCATGTGAAAAAGATGAGGCGAAAAGAATCGCAGAGACATTGAGAAGTAAAGTTGAGGGTGCCACTTTTGAAGAAAAAGACCCGAGGCTCTATCTGAGCATTGCTCTTGCAATCTACCCAACAGATGCAGGAAATGAAAGAGACCTCATTAACAGGGCAGAGCAGACAATCTATTTCTGCAGGAGGGCAAATGGGAATGTAGTAAAGATATATTCAGAGGTAAGTTAACAATACAGCTTAAACCTCAAATAAAGTAAAACTTAAACTCATTAACTTCTGAATCATTTTAATCTTTAATCTACCTAAACGGTATATAAAATATCTTAAAATATCGTTTGTTACCCTTTTTACCAATTTCCAGGAGTCCATTTAATATTGAAAATTTATTTTCATCTTCCCGCTTTTCATAGTTTATAAGGAAAGAGAGACTGATAAATTCTCCAAAATCATTTTTTTTATGCGAATATAAACCCCATAAAAACCTTGACTCCATTTCACCTTCTGGGCCAGAACCATATTCATAAAGTCTTAAGAGGGGACCATAGTTTCTTTCAAAACCCTCACTATCTATAGGGATTATCTCTGGAAAATGAAATACCGTTCCACCACCTTTCAGATTCTTATAATTAAAAATTGGCCAGAATCTTAACTGGGATGAACCCTTTTTATCCTTCGTCCATATTTCCCTCTCGTATTTACTAATAAGGAGAAATCTATGGACTACCCTTTCTGAGTCCTCAGGATATTCCCTCTTATAGGTATAAATCGGCCAGAGAAAGAAGCGATCTTCCAGCTCTTGCTTATACCTGTATCCAAAAACAGGGAAGACCTTAAATACCTTTAAATTCTCACCCTCCCCCTTCTGAATCAGCGGCCATGGAAAATCCCGCATGGTAAGTTTTTCATCCTCATCATGGAGGTAGTTAAAAAATGGCCACAGTACACTCTTCGTTACCCTCCCTGGTGAAGATTGAGATGCATAGAATGGGAGGAATGCCGTATATTCTGTTGGTCTTGTTGTGTCAAGCCCGGTTCTTTGATAATGAATGAGAGGCCAAAGGAAATACCTTTTATAATATACACCTTCCTTTTCTTTATATCCAAAAAGGGGCCACATTTTAAATCCCTTCTCCTGTTCTCCTGTAGTTTTCGAAAATATTGGCCAGATAAAATCTGTAGTCTCTGTTTTATCTTCCTTTACATTCATGTAAATGGGCCAGAGAAAAAACTTTATTTCATCCTTACCAAACCTCTTTTTCATATTGCCATAAATTGGAAAAAGCCCCCCATATTTCTCACCATCCTCTGTCTTACCCCCGAAAACAGGAAAGAAACCAAAGTCCCTTTTTTTCTCCTCTTTTTCTTTAAAATCTTTTCGTGAATTAAAAAGTGGTGTGAATCTTGACACCCTCTCTTCGGGTGTCCTCTTGTAACTCCCCAGGGGATAGAGGACTTCTATATTACTTGTATCCTTCTCTTTATCTTCTATATCGGAATAGAAGGGTCTGTAAATACTCTCCTCCCTCTTAGGTTGAGTTTCAATTGTTACAAATGGACCAAGTAAATTATATCTCTTTATATTTTTCTCTTTATCAAAAGTATAATCAAAAAAGGGCTGGAAATTCTTAGTTTCATATTTAGGATGAGTGGATGCACAACCATACATAATGAAAAAGGCAAAAACTAAAAAGTGATGAAAAGATGTTATAATATTAAAGATTATTTTCTTTTTATTATACCTTTTATTTGCCAATTCCATGAGTCATTTATCCTATCCTATCAATTAATAAAACTCAAATATTTTATGGGGTAAGGGGTAATTTTAAGGTGAAAAAGGTTGAAATGATGTATTTAAAATTATATTATTGGATTCATGAATAAAACTGTATTTATTTTTATAACCCTCTATAGCATAGCCAATATATATATTTTCAATTTCTCTGCAAATACCTATAGTCACGATGCTATAAGGCAATGTGAATTAAGCATAGCATCTGAATCTGATTCCCATGATGAATCCTATTTAAATTCTTACTGCCAGATGGATTTTATCTTTATTACCGAGAATCCTATGTTTCTATTTTTCCCGCTGTATTCTTCATTTAAAGATAATTTAATCCATCTTAAATTGACCGCCTTTTTAGAGCTTCCGTATAAACCACCTCTATCAATATAATCACACAAAACAGTATTTCATCTCAGAATAATATTTTCCGAATAAAGATACTATGGTGCAAAGAAATTTTTAAAATTCTTTGTGAGCTCAGGGTTTTTGTCGTTCCATTTTTTTCCTCTTTTAATCAGGAAAGGAGTATTCTATGGAAACTGAAAAGAAACCGTTCAATGGCATATGGATTGGCATAGGTCTTCTTTTGCTTATAGTATTAATAGTTTTGTTTGAGATATTCTTTAAGTAATAACATTATTCCTGTCATTGGAGTGAAAGTTAGCATGGTAAAATATATCATATTCACTGATTTGGATGGCACTCTCCTCGATCACCTTTCATACTCCCATCATGCTGCATCTCATGCACTGAAGCTCATAAAGGGTAAAGGGATACCGTTAATTATCTGCTCCAGTAAAACACGTGCAGAGATTCTGCCTATTAGAAGGAGGCTCATGAATAAGGATCCCTTTATATCTGAAAATGGCGGTGCGTTTTACATACCTGATAGATACTTTAGGTTTTCCTATCCCTTTCAAAAGAAGATAAAAAGGTATAAGGTAATAGAGATAGGGACGCCGCATAAAATACTTTTGAATGTTTTAAGAGAAATTAAGGATGAAACAGGGGTATCCATAGAAGGCATCTCTGAAATGTCAATTCAGGAGATAATGGATTTTACCTCTCTAACAAAGAGAGAGGCAGCATTAGCAAAAAAGAGGGGGTATTCAGAGCCGTTTTTAATTTACCCCGCACATAACTTACTTCGCAGAGACTCTTCACAGAGGGTTATGTGCGGGGTGAAGGACGAAAGGAGTTGGATAAACATAGTAAAGAGAGAAATACTTAAAAAAGGGTTTAAGTTTAGCTATGGAGGGCGTTTTTTCCATATTATGAAAGACAATGATAAAGGCAAGGCTGTGAAGATATTAAAAAAGCTCTATGCTCAAAAATATGGTAACATAAAAACAATTGGTATCGGGAACAGCCTGAATGACCTTCCTATGCTAAAGGCTGTTGATATCCCTGTCCTCGTAAAGAACTATGACGGCAGATATGAAAGAGGAATAAGATTAAAAAATCTTTATCTTGCCGATGGAATAGGTCCTGAAGGATGGAACAATTTTATAATTTCAAATTTAAAATTTGAGATTTGAAATTTATAAGTGGAGGTGTTTATGGGGGACTTTTATCAAATAGGTGTCGTTGCAACCTTTCACCGTCTTGGAAAGATTGATATTGATAAATTGGAGTCGTATCTTCTCAGATTTTCCAGAGTGAGACCGATTGCCCTTGTGCTTCCTGCCCTTTATACAGATCTGGAAGGGGAGGCCATGAAGACTATCCTGAGTGTTTTAAAGGATGCAAAATATTTAAATGAAATTGTTGTTACACTGGGAAGGGCAAATGAGACTCAATTTAAAAAGGCAAAGGAGATTATGGCTGTCCTGCCACAGGAAGTAAAGATTATATGGAATGACGGTCAGAGGATTCAGAAATTATACACACTGCTAAAAGAAAATGACCTGGATGCAGGCGAAGATGGTAAAGGGCGTTCGGCATGGATGGCATACGGATATATTCTTGCAGAGGATAAATCGGATGTGATAGTTCTCCATGACTGTGACATAGTTACCTATGACAGACAGCTCATTGCGAGATTATGCTATCCTGTTGCAAACCCTAATCTCGATTATGAATTCTGCAAGGGATACTATCCTCGTGTGACAGACAGGATGCATGGTAGGGTTACAAGACTCCTTGTAACACCCCTTATCCGTGCTATGACAAAAATAATAGGGGCTCATCCAATGCTTGCCTATTTTGACAGCTTCCGCTATCCATTGTCAGGAGAATTTGCCATGTATACTGATATGGCAAGGATAAACAGGATACCCGGGGACTGGGGGCTTGAGATAGGTGTTCTTGCAGAGATTTACAGGAACAGTTCTCTCAAGAGGATATGTCAGGTAGATATAAGTGATAATTATGAGCACAAGCATCAGCCCCTTTCAGCAGAAAATGCTACAACAGGGCTGATGAAAATGGCTATAGATATAACAAAGACATTCTTTAGGAATCTTGCTACCGAGGGTATAACCTTTTCAGATGGATTATTTAAGTCTCTGCGTGTTACCTATCTCGGAACAGCACAGGATATGATAAAGAGATATCATGGTGATGCCATGATAAATGGGCTCTTTTTTGACAGGCACTCTGAGGAACTTGCAATATCAGCATTTTCTGAGGCACTAAAGATTGCAGGTGAGCAGTTTATGGAAGACCCCCTCGGTGCACCCCTTATACCTAACTGGAGCAGGGTTACCTCTGCCATTCCTGAGTTCTTTGATATGCTTGTAGAGGCGGTGAATGAGGATTACAGATAAGGATATTTATTAACATAAAGGAGGTGATTGAAAGAAAAAACTATGTGGATTTAAACCAGAAATAGAAGAGGAGGGAAAAGACATGAGCTTTTGGGAAAGGGTAAAAAGAAATTTACAAAAGGGAATTAAAGAGGGTATTGAGGTTATGAAAGGTGGTGCTGTTGTTGTAAAGAGGAAGGCCGGGGAGCTTACTGAGGAAGGTAAAAGGAGATACAGAATTTTTGAGCTCAATAAAAAGGTTCATAGGGAAATGGCGGAGCTTGGTGGAATAATTTATGACTTAAGTTCAAGGATTGAGAATCCTATGCTTTCCGGCAATGTGAAGGAGATTATAGCTCGAATCAAAAAACTTGAGGAGCAGATAAAAAAACTTGAGGAAAAACAAAAGACACTGTCCAGATAGGGCAGCTAAAATTTTTTTAAAAAGAGATGACGAAGGGATTAAATCATTCTGATGATGATAACAATAATACTTATATTAATCACCGTTGCAATTGTGTCCCTCTTTTCTGTCCAGAATGCAGGACCAGTTGTAGTTTCTTTCCTTGTATGGAGGTTTGAGGCATCCCTTGCGATAGTTATAGTTCTCTGTATGCTTGCTGGTATAAGTATAGGTGTAGTAATCGCATCCCTTGCGCGGAGGAAAACTGTCCGTGAAAGAAAAATACAGGATAAACCAGAGGATGTGAAGGAAATCGAGACAGAGAAATAGAAAAGGTTTTTTCTGTGGAAAAAATTGTCCTTAGAAAAGAGATTCTGGGGCGAATTGATGAGATAAAGGGTGCTGATATTATTGTAGGGATTCCGAGTTACAATAATGCACGCACTATAGGTCATGTTGTAAAAGCAGTTCAGGCAGGGCTTGCAAAGTATTTCCCTGACAGGAAATCTGTCCTTGTAAATTCTGACGGGGGATCAACGGATGGCACCATGGACGTTTTCCATCAGGCTAATGTAGAGGATTTTCAGTCCATTCTGCTGCACCACAGGGTTGGCTCATTTTTCAAGATAGCAACCCCCTATTACGGTATTCCTGGAAAGGGGAGCGCCTTCAGGACAATATTTGAACTGTCAGATGCCCTCGATGTGAAGGCATGTGCGGTTGTGGACTCCGACCTGAGAAGTATTACCCCTGAATGGATAGAGCTACTCATAAAGCCTATAATCGAAGGTGGTTTTGATTATGTTGCCCCCCTCTATCACAGACATAAATATGACGGAACGATAACCAACAGCATAATTTATCCCCTGACGAGGGCTCTATACGGCAAGTGTGTGAGGCAGCCCATAGGTGGTGATTTTGGTTTCTCGGGAAGGATAGCAAAATTCTATCTTACCAAAGATGTGTGGGAGACTGATGTTGCACGATACGGAATAGATATATGGATGACAACCACTGCCATTGTCAATAAGTTCAGTGTCTGTCAATCCTTTTTAGGGGCAAAGATCCATGACACCAAAGACCCCGGGGCAGATTTAAGTGCAATGCTCTATCAGGTTGTAGGAGCTACCTTCGACCTCATGGAGGAATATTCAGATGTATGGAAGGGCGTAAGGAAAACAGAGCCTGTGCCGGTTTACGGTTTTCAATATACTGTTGGACTCGAACCTGTCTCGGTTAATATAGACAGGATGATTGATAAATTCAGGCTTGGTGTCAGGGAGTTAGGAGAGATATGGAAGGAGTTTCTTTCAAAGGAGATTGTAGATTTTTTATATACGGCAGAGAGATTGCCAAAAGATGAATTTACTTTTCCAGATGAGATGTGGACAGAGATAATATACAGCTTTGCCATTACATCACACAAAAAGGTAATAAGCAGGGAGCATCTATTAAAATCCCTTACACCACTGTATATTGGAAGAACTGCTTCCTTTGTAAAAGAGACACGGGACAGCGATGCCATAGAGGTTGAAGGGAAGATTGAGCGATTGTGTGGAGTCTTTGAGGAGAGGAAGACTTTTCTCATAAAGAAGTGGAATAATGAAAGGGGGTAGCTATGAACATCTTCCAGAGGATAATAATAGAGCCCTTTGAGAGATTTTTTGAGAGGGTTCTTCAGTTTTTGCCAAATTTTATTACAGCCCTGCTTATTTTTATTGTGGGCATTGTTTTTGGAATTATTTTGAAGGGCCTCTTTTTAAAGTTTTTTAATGCAGTCAGTCTTGATAAATTTTCAGAAAGGTCAGGAATGATAGAGCTAATGAGAAAGGGCGGAATAAGAGACTCTCTGTCAGTTTTGCTTTCGAGGATAATTGAATGGATTACCATTGTTGTCTTTGCTGTTATTTCTTTGAAAGCCCTTGAGGTCTCTACTGTTGAGAGAATCTTTGAAAGAATTCTTCTCTACCTTCCCAATGTATTTATTGCTTCGCTATTACTTCTCTTTGGCTATCTGCTGGGCAATTTCCTGGGGAGGGCTGCCCTTATAGCATCGGTAAATGCAGGGATTAAGGTCTCAGGTCTTATAGGCAGATTTGTTAAGTTTGCGATATTTATTTTTGCTGGCACAATGGCACTGGAACAGTTAGGTATAGGGAGGGAGACTGTTGTTATTGCCTTTACCATAATATTCGGAGGAATTGTCCTCGCCCTATCAATAGCCTTTGGTCTCGGAGGGAAGGAGATTGCAAGGACATATCTGGAGAAGAAGTTTTTAAAGGAAGAGGAAAAGGATGATATTAAACACATCTAAAATCAATGATAATCTGGCTGGAGTTTATTCTGCTCGGGGATAATAGTCTTTTGCGGAACAAAGTTATCCATATACAGTGATATTATTACTGAAAAGGCTGGACTCGGCAGGGTTCGGCATTATCCTCATAAGTCTTGCCTCCATCTCAATATTGGCAAATCAAGCTATACCGGCTGTTGGGCATATCGGGTTATATACACCTGCGATTATATTGATATACGACATTGGTATAAGAAGCGTCTTCTTTTTTGAGAAGAGGAGGATAGCGGAATCTGTAGGGGAGAGTGTTCAATCTGCTAAATATAGCGATATATCTACTAAAGAAGCAGTGAATAAATATATTCTGAATGCACTCTTTATCATCGGTGCTGCCACATTGCTGCCTTTTATAGGTGACAGACTTGCAGATGAGACAGGACTTGGAAGAAGCTTTATCGGGATTGTCTTTATAGCCATGACTACATCACTGCCCGAAGTGGCTGTCTCTGTTTCAGCCCTTAAGATTGGTGCAACAGATATGGTAATAGCAAACCTTTTCGGAAGTAACATTTTTAACATATTAATCCTTGCCATAGACGACATCTTTTATACAAAAGGCTCTCTACTGGCTGATGTCTCCAGTAATCATGCAGTAACGGGTTTCATGGCAGTGCTTATGACAGGTATAGCCGTTGTGAGTCTCATCTATCGTCTGGAGAGAAAGACATTCTTAAGACTCGGCTGGGATACTATAGCCATACTCCTTGCATACATTGTAAACATTTACCTCCTTTATATCCTGCGGGGGAAGGGATGATGAAAGGAGATATAATTCATCAATATGAATAAAGCTAAATTCTTTATCAAGCATTGGCTTGAGAAAAAGGCTGCACTTATTAATCACAAAGCGGTTATAAAAGACTTATATCTCGAAGTGGATATATCTCCCGGCTATTTCCTTACCCTTACCATTGCAAATCTCATAGCCCTGAACGGTCTGATTACAAATAATACGGCAGTAATAATCGGTGCAATGCTAATCTCTCCCCTCATGGGACCTGTGTTGAGCTTCGGATTCGCCTTTATAACGGAAGATACTGCGATGGGAAGAAAGGCGGTTAAAAAGCTTACCGTGAGCATAATTTTGACACTCCTGATTGCAGGCATTGCAACATACCTCTCTCCATTAAAGGATGTAACGGACGAGATCATCGCAAGGACGAGACCTAATCTTTATGACCTTATAATAGCCTTTCTTGCAGGCACGGCTGGCGCTATAGCTATCTGCACAAAGAAAAGCTATATTACGATAGTCCCGGGCGTTGCCATAGCAACAGCAGTAATACCTCCACTCAGTGTAACCGGTTTTGGAATTGGAATCGGAAGCATATATATTGCATGGGGGGGCTTTTTCCTCTTTTTTACAAACTTTGTGGCAATTATCATCAGCACCTGCATTATCTTTTATATATACGGCTTCAGACCTGCAATGATTGAAAGAGAAGATGCCTCAAATATAAAGAAAAGGGCTGTTATTCTTATTGGCATACTGTTAATCATATCAATACCTCTTTTCTATACCCTTAAGACATCAATAGCAGAAGTGAGGCTGCGAAGTAATATCCAGTTTGTCTTAAAACAGGAGTTTGATATAAAAAGCCGTTCTCATCTATCAACATTCTCATATTTAAAGGGGATGGATGAGTCTCTGGAGATCCATGCCGTTGTTAATACCGTTGACTATCTGAAAGAGGCTGAGACGGGCAGGATTGAGAAGAATATAAGGGATTATCTTCATCGGGATGTAAAGCTCAATATAGAGCAGGTCAAGGTTCATGCCGGAGGGCTTAAGGAGGAGATTATTAAACCCCAGATTTTACCGGCAATTGCGCCTCCAAAACCGACGGAGGAGATTATAAAGACCTCAATGACTGGTGCTGTCAATGTCGTAAAAAAGGCTGCCGATAGAATAGAGAAAATTATATCGCCATCAACACTTGAGGATTTTTATGTTGGATTTAGTGGTAAGACATCTACAGTTTTAATAACCCTTAACGTAAGAAGGGATGAGCCTCTTTCGGAGGAGGCGATTCTCTGGCTCAGGAGGATGTTTACCGGCGAACTGAATCTGCCTGTAGAACTTAAAGTGGAAACCATCCCCTTTGTCCCCCCTCTGATTTTTGACAAAAATGAGACCATGCTTTCCAATGATATGAAGAATGCCCTTAAGATAATAAAGGAGATTTATGGCAGGGAGGCTGCTCTCTATATTATGGTGGAGTCTTCACCTGCTTTATCAGAGGGTAAGAAGGGAAGGAGATTTGCAGAGGAAAGGGTTAAGGAAATAGCTGTTTTGCTGAACGAAGATTATAAGTTACCTGCAGAGAATATCCGAACCGTTATTCATAAGAAAAGAGAATCAGGTGCAGCCGCTGTAAAGGTATCTATTCTCGGCACTTTACCGGCCACAGAGCCATAAGGTTTTTTAGAGTGGTTAAAGTAATGGTTATAAGACCCGCTATCATTCTGTTATCCCTTTTATTTGTAGGCTGTACTCAGAATGTTAAGGATAATGGAGAATTCACCCTCCTCGTTTTCAAACATGGCAAGATAGCAGGCGACCCTGAACTCTTCACCCAATTAATAAACAGATTTGAGAGAGAAAATCCAGGTATAAAGGTTAAAGATGAGACGCTGCCCGCCTCAACCGATGAACAGCACCAATTTTATGTAATAAATCTCGAGGGGAGGAGTGCTGATTTTGATGTTCTGGGCCTGGATGTTATCTGGGTTCCTGAATTTGCAAAGGCAGGGTGGCTCAGGGATTTAAGCCATCTGTTACCTGAGGATGATAAAGGTGATTTTTTCCCGGGTCCCGTGCAGGCGGTGAGTTACGAGAGTAAAATTTACGCTGTTCCCTGGTATATAGATGCAGGGCTTCTCTATTACAGAAAGGACCTCCTTGAGAAATATGGCTTCTCACCTCCTGAGACATGGCAGGAGCTTATAGAGGTGGCACAGCATATTACATCGAGGGAGACCAGGATATACGGTTTTGTCTGGCAGGGTAAGCAGTATGAAGGGCTGGTCTGCAATGTCCTTGAGTATCTCTGGGGTAATGGGGGGGATGTATTGCAGGATGGAGTCTCTGTCATCAATAGTTATGAAAATATTTATGCCCTTCAGTTTATGAGAGACCTTATCGCCAAATATAAAATAACACCACCCCTTGTAACTACTGTTATAGAGGAGCAGACGAGGCATATATTTGGAAATGGGAGGGCATTATTTATGAGGAACTGGCCCTATGCATGGAATATATTTGAAAGAGAAGGCTCGCCTGTGAAAGGGAAGGTCGGTGTCTCCATACTCCCATCCTTTTCTCATAAGGAATCTGCCTCCACACTCGGAGGGTGGCAGCTTGGTGTAAATAGATATTCAAGACATTCAGAGGCAGCAGAAAGGCTGATAAGGTTTCTGACATCTCAGGAATCGCAGAAGACCCTTGCCGTGACCACAGGATATAAACCAACGAGGATGTCTCTATACAGGGATAAGGAGTTAATAATGAAGCAGCCTTTTATGCTGAGCCTTTACGATGTCTTTATGAAGGCAAGACCAAGACCTGTATCACCATACTACATGATGATAAGTCAGGTGATACAGCCTGAGTTCAGTGCTGCCATATCGGGGATAAAGACACCTGAAGATGCGCTAAGCTCTGCCCATAAACAGATTGAGCATATCTTAGTCCCTTAACAAAAATATTTTGACATTTTTAGCAAAAAAATATAAATGCAAACACAGATAAACACAGATTAAAAGCAACAAAGAATAATACAATAAGGAAACCAGGAAGACAGGAAAGGGAGAAAAAACCTCAAATAACTATTCCTGATTTCCTGGCTTCCTTATAATTTTATTAATCTGTGAAAATCTGTGCAATCTGTGGTTTCATAAGTTTTTATTCTTTTTTAGTCTGTGTAAGTCTGTGGCTGATTCTTTTCTTTTCCGATTTATTCGGGTTAGGAGTGGAGAGATGACAAAAAGAGAAAGTGGTAGCCTCTTTGTAATCCCTGCCTTCATTTTACTCTCCCTTGTTACCATATATCCAGTAATCTATGTCTTATACTTAAGCCTTCACAGGAGGCTCCTTATCTTCAATATCTCAAAATTTGTGGGATTTGAGAATTATCTCTTTCTCTTAAAGGATGACAGGTTCTGGAATGCACTTAAAAACACGGTTTATTTTACGGTATTATCTGTATCCCTTGAATTATTTGTCGGTCTCTCCTTTGCTGTATTGTTAAACAGGGCCTTTAGATTAAGGGGTTTCGTCAGGGCTATTGTCCTGATTCCCTGGGCCCTCCCCACGGTTGTATCTGCGAGGATGTGGGAGTGGATGTATAATACAGATTTCGGGATATTGAATTATCTCCTTGGCTCAGAGATAAACTGGCTTGGAAGCCCATTCTGGGCTATGAATGCAGCAATATTCATGGATGTCTGGAAGACAACCCCTTTTGTTGCCATTCTCCTTATTGCAGGACTTCAGGTCATTCCTCAAGAGCTTTATCAGGCAGCAAAGATTGATGGGGCAGGAGGCTGGGCAATATTCAGGAGAATTACACTATCGCTATTAAAACCTGTCATCCTCGTTGTGCTGATATTCAGAACACTTGATGCCTTCAGGGTCTTTGATGCTGTTTATGTATTGACAGGTGGCGGACCTGCAAACTCTACAGAGACACTCTCAATATATGCCTATAAGGTTCTATTTCAGACCCTTCAATTCGGCTATGGCTCGACGCTCTCTGTAGTGGTCTTTTTGTGCACAGGTATTATAAGTGTATTTTATATAAGGGTAATGTCAAAAGTTTCATGAAAAAGGAGAGGAAA